>NZ_QSBB01000006.1:0-97874 GCF_003465595.1 Collinsella sp. AF05-9 | reverse complement strand
ATGCCGAAATGGCGCGAAGCACGCGGTTGACAAAACCATAGAGACACGTCCCAAATTGACTGCTTTTGAGTTGCGGTGATATACGGACTGTTTGAGGCTTCCGGCTTGTAAAACAGTCCGCATTTCACCGCAACCGCTGAGGGGATGGGTTAGCGCAGCAGGCCGGCTACTTCGCCTGCTAGGGTGATGGTGCCGGCTGCTACGAAGGGCTCGCCCGCGGCATCGAAAGCCGCGAGGGCCTCGGATACGCTGGGGTACACGCCCGCGAGCTTGTCGGCGTCCACCAGGGAGGCAAGCTCCTGTGCGGGCAAGGCGCGATCGGAATCGGTCTGGGTTACGACCACGCGGGGGAACGCCGGAACCAGAACGTCAACGATACCCGCCACGTCCTTATCGGCCAGCGCGGCGCACAGCAGCGTGGGGCGGTTCTCCACGCACGGATCGATCTCGTCCAGTGCGCTCACAAAGTTCTCGCAGCTCTGGGGGTTATGACAGGCATCAATCAGCTTGAGCGGATCGGTCCCCAGCACGTCAAATCGGCCCGGCGTGGGGCAGCCCATAAGCGAAGCGTCGAGCGCCTCATGGTCGAGCTCGCGACCCAAATACCCCTCGCACAGCATAATCGCGCACGCAGCATTCTGCGGCTGATAGGCCGGCTTAACCATGCTCGACGTATAAATCGCACGCGGCGTGGTGCAGCTAAACTCCACCGTATCGCCCACGTGTGCCGGAAGTTTGGTCGTCGTATGGCTCACCACGAGCGGCACAGCGCCGCACTCTCGGCAACGGGCATCCATCACACGCTGAACGCTCGGCTCATGCGTGCCCTCGCCCAGCACAACCAGGCGCCCGGGTTTGATGACCGCGGCCTTCTCCCCCGCAATGGCCTCGAGCGTGTCGCCCAAAATACGCGTGTGATCGAGCCCAATGCCCGTAATGGCAACGGCGACGGGATCGGTCGCACTCGTGGCGTCCCAACGGCCGCCCATGCCAACCTCGAGCACGGCAACATCCACGCGAGCCTCGGCAAACACCACAAGAGCAGCAGCCGTCAGCAGATCAAACGGCGTGATGGTATAGGCGCGCTCCCCCGCCGTCACACGACGGGCATTCACGCGATGCCCCGCCTCGACGGCGGCAGAAACGCCACGGGCGAATGCCTCATCGCTCACGACACATCCATCGACTTCCATGCGCTCGGGATAGCGTACCAGCTGTGGCGACGTATACAGCGCGGTCTTGAGCCCCTCACCACGAAGAATGGCAGCCGAAAAACGCGTAGTCGAAGTCTTGCCATTGGTGCCGGCAACCTGAATGCAATCAAAGTACTCGTCCGGACGTCCCAGCTCATCAAGCATATCGACAACCGTCTCGAGCAGAGGCCCAGCATCCCCAGAAATCCGCCCCGTATCAGCAGCCAGCCCAACAGCCTCATCAAACGAAAGCAAATCAAACTCAAAAGGAACGGTATACAAGCCGGAACGCTTAGGCATTTTTAGAACCGCCATTCATAGAAAAATAAAACAGTATAGGTTGAGGATAGTCAGCGAAAACGCCTCTGATGAGCCAAGGTGCCGTGAAACAAGGGCGCATAGGGCTTATGCCCATGCGCCCGAAGTTGAACGGCAGATTGGCCATCAGAGGCGTTTGCAGCGTCGAGTCAGCCGCCGTTCGTTAGAACGGCGGAATAAGTGTCCGCAGTAGCGAGCAATGCCCCAAACCGCGTCCCTCAGTTACGCCTACGAGAAGTCAGCAACCTGAGCAGTCAGCGCCGCCAGGATCTCCTTGAGCTCAGCTGCACGGTCCCTCTTCTTCTGGACCACCGCGGGTGCGGCCTTGGCCACAAAGCCCTCGTTGGCAAGGGTCTTCTCGCAGCCAGCAAGCTCCTTCTGGGCCGCGGCGATCTCCTTCTCCAGGCGTGCCTTCTCGGCCGAAAGGTCAACCTTGCCCTCGAGCACCACAAAGACCTCGACACCGCTATCGACCACGGCAATGCTCGCAGCCGGCTTCTCAACATCGGTGCCCATGACCAGCGAAGCGGTGTTCGCCAGCGGCTCAATCGTGGAGCGCAGGCTCTCGAGCTTCTCGATGTCCTCGGCACCGGCGCGCACGACCACGTCGAGCTCCGCCTTGGGGCTTAAGCGATAACGCGAACGGGTGGCACGGGCGGCGGAAACGACGGCACGGCACAGCTCAAACGCGCGCTCGGCGGGCTCGTCGACGTACTTGGCGTAGTCGGCGGGCTCGGGCCACTTGGCGATCATGAGCGCCTCGGCGCGGTTCACGTTGCCCTCGGCGTCCAGGTCGAGCACGCTCGCCGGCATGTTGTCCCAGATCTCCTCGGTGACAAACGGCATAAGCGGGTGCATCAGGCGAATGGAGGTGTCGAGCACAAAGATCAGGTTGCGCTGCGCCTGTAGACGGCCCTCGCCCTTCAGACGGGCCTTGGTGACCTCGACGTACCAGTCGCAGACCTCGTTCCAGAAGAACTGCTGCACGCCGCGGGCCATGTCGCCAAAGGTGTAGTTCTCAATACCCTCGGTGACCATCTTGACGGCCTTTGCCAGGCGGCTGAACATCCAGGCGTCGGCCGGCGTCTCAACGACGGGCTCGCCGGGCGTGTAGCCCTCCATGTTCATGAGCAGGAAGCGGCTGGCGTTCCAGATCTTGGTCACAAACGACTTGGCCTGGTCGGTACGCGGGCTGTCGATGAGCTTCTTGGTCTTCTTGTCGATGTTCGCGTCAAACTTAACATCCTGGTTGTTGGTGCACAGCGTGAGCAGGTTGTAACGCATGGCATCGGCACCGTACATGCCAATGAGGTCCATGGGGTCAACACCGTTGCCCTTGGACTTGGACATGCGGCTGCCGTCCTTGGCCAGGATCGTCGGGTAAATGACGACGTCCTTAAACGGCACCTCGTCCAGGAAGTACAGCGAGCTCATGACCATGCGGGCAACCCACAGCGCGATGATGTCGCGCGCGGTGACGAGCGCCGTCGTGGGGTGATGTCCCTCGAGCAGCTCCGGCTTTTGCGGCCAGCCCTGCGTGGCAAAGGTCCACAGCTGCGAGCTGAACCAGGTGTCCAGCACGTTCTCGTCCTGATGCACGTGATGGCCGCCGCACTTGGGGCACACGTCGGTGTCCTCGGTCAGGGCGTCCTCCCAGCCGCAGTCCTCGCAGTAGAACACGGGGATGCGGTGGCCCCACCACAGCTGGCGGCTGATGCACCAATCCTTGAGGTTCTCCATCCAAGTGGTGTAGGTCTGCGTCCAACGCGCGGGGTGGAAGGTGACCTTGCCGGAGTTGACGGCGTCGAGCGCCGGTCCCTTGAGTTTGTCGACGGCCACAAACCACTGCTCGGACAGCCACGGCTCCAGGGCGGAGTCGCAACGGTAGCAGTGCATGACGGAGTGGTCGAGCTCTTCGACGTGGTCGAGCAGGCCGTGCTCGTCGAACCACTTGACAACGGCCTCGCGGCACTCGTCGCGGTTCATGCCGGTAAACTCGCCATAGCCCTCGACGACCACCGCGTGCTCGTCGAAAATGTTGATCTGCGGCAGGTCGTGGGCCTGACCCATGGCGTAGTCGTTGGGGTCGTGAGCCGGGGTGACCTTAACGAAGCCGGAGCCAAAGTTGGCATCAACGTGCCAATCCTCAAAGATGGGGATCTCGCGGTTGACGATCGGCAGCATGACGGTCTTGCCCACGAAGGCGGCCTTCTCGGGATCCTTCGGGGAGACGGCGACGCCCGTGTCACCGAGCATGGTCTCGGGGCGCGTGGTGGCGACGACGATGTAGTCCTGGCCGTTGACCGGCTCGGTCAGCGGGTAGCGCAGGTGCCACAGGTGGCCCTTCTCGTCCTTGTACTCGGCCTCGTCGTCCGAGATGGCGGTGGTGCAGTTGGGGCACCAGTTGACGATGCGCTTGCCACGGTAGATCAGGCCGTCGTGGTACCAGTCGCAGAAGACCTTACGCACGGCCTGGGCGTAATCCTCGTCCATGGTGAAGCGCTCGTTGTCAAAGTCGACGGAGCAGCCCATGCGCTTGATTTGCTCGACGATGATGCCGCCGTACTCGTGGGTCCAGTCCCAGCAAGCGTCGACAAACTTATCGCGGCCAATCTCCAGGCGGCTGATGCCCTCGCTCTTGAGCTTCTTGTCGACCTTGGTCTGTGTGGCGATACCGGCGTGGTCGGTGCCCAGCACCCAGCGCGTGGACTTGCCGCGCATGCGGGCCATACGGATGATGGCGTCCTGGATGGAGTCGTCGGTGGCGTGACCCATGTGGAGCTTGCCGGTCACGTTGGGAGGCGGAATGGTGACGGTGCAGTCGCCCACGCCCTCACGGCGCTTGTAGTAGCCGCCGTCAAGCCACTTCTGCAGGATCGCCGGCTCGTTGGTCGACGGATCGTAGTTCTTGGGCATTTCTTCCATATATCTCCCCCTGTCCCATCGGGGAGGAATGTAGGCTCGCTAGGGTCTGCATTCCTCCCCTTAGGTATCGATTACTTCAGTCTGATATGACTTCGCTGAGGCTTAAACAAACACACAGAATAACACAGGTAGTTGGGGTTATTGCGTATATATAAAATAGCCTCCGACCGCGGATGGTCGGAGGCTATTTGCAAGCACGTTTTTGTCAGGTTTACCCGTAGATGCGTCGGGGCTGTTCTTCGCCCTTTACGGAGGCTTCGGTCACAACGACCTTGGAAACGCCCTCCTCGCTGGGGAGGTCGAACATCGTCTGCTGCAGCACGTCCTCGCAGATGGCGCGCAGGCCGCGGGCGCCGGTCTTGCGGGCGAGCGCCATGCGGGCGATCTCGTGCAGGGCGGCGTCCTCAAACTCAAGCTCGACGTCCTCGAGCTGGAACATCTTGCGGTACTGGCGCACGACGGCGTTCTTGGGCTCGGTCAGGATCGACACCAGGTCGTCCTCGTCGAGCGCCTGCGTCTGGGTGACGACGGGCGTACGACCCACGAACTCGGGGATCATGCCAAAGGCGTTGAGGTCCTGCGGGAGCACCTGACGCAGCAGGTCGTTCTCGTCGACCGAGGTGGGACCGGCGATCTCGGAGTTAAAGCCCACGCCCTTGTTGCCCACGCGGTCGGCGATGATCTTATCCAGGCCCACAAAGGCACCGCCGCAGATGAACAGGATGTTGGTCGTATCGATCTGCAGCAGCTCCTGCTGAGGATGCTTGCGGCCGCCGGTGGGCGGAACACTTGCCACCGTGCCCTCAAGAATCTTAAGCAGCGCCTGCTGAACGCCCTCGCCCGAGACATCGCGAGTGATGGACAGGTTCTCGGCCTTGCGGGCGATCTTGTCGATCTCGTCCACGTAGATGATGCCCACCTGCGCGCGCTCAATTTCGCCATCGGCGGCGTTGATGAGCTTGAGCAGGATGTTCTCCACATCCTCGCCCACGTAACCGGCCTCGGTGAGCGCGGTGGCGTCGGCGATGGCAAACGGCACCTCGAGGATGCGCGCGAGCGTCTGGGCGAGCAGGGTCTTGCCGGTGCCGGTGGGACCGAGCAGCAGGATGTTGGACTTGGCGAGCTCCACCTCGTCCATATCGTCGTCGAGCTGCGAGTCCAAACCGTCGTCAAAGGCCGAAAGCGCAGCGCCGCCCTCGATCACGCGACGATAGTGGTTGTACACGGCAACCGACATGGCGCGCTTGGCGTCCTCTTGGCCCATGACATAAGCCGAAAGCTCGTCATAGATCTCGTGCGGCGTCGGCACGTGCGTGATGACCTGGCGGTCGTCCTCGAGCTCAAAGCCCTCGGTCTCGGGGTCCACAGCGGGCTGCCCGGCAGCCTGGCCGTGGTCGTTGAGGAAGCCCGGCAGCTTGCCATTGCGGGCAGCGTCCATAAAGTCCGAAGCCAGCGACTCCTCCAGAATCTCGGAACAGGCGGCGACGCACTCGTCACAGATAAAGATGTTGGTCGGGCCCTTTACGAGGCGACGGACCTGGCCCTGCTCTTTTCCGCAGAAGGAGCAGCGGATGGGATTGCCGTTCTCGTCAAAGTTGTCCTGCATGTTTCCTGCCATCCTAGGCATCCTTCGCGGCAAGATCGCGCGAGGTGACGATACGGTCGATCAGACCGTAGTCGAGGGCCTCGGCAGCCGTGAGGTAGTTGTCGCGCTCGGTATCGGCCTGGACCTTCTCGATGGGCTGGCCCGAGGCGTCGGACAGGATCTGGTTGAGCTCGCGGCGGGTCTTCTTGATCTCCTCGGCCACGATCTCGATCTCGGTCTGCTGACCCTGGGCACCGCCGCTGGGCTGGTGAATCATGACCTTGGAGTGCGGCAGGCAGAAGCGCTTGCCCTTGGCGCCGGCCGAAAGCAGCACGGCAGCCATAGACGCGGCCATACCGACGCAGATGGTGGAGACCTGCGGCTTGATGAAGTTCATGGTGTCAAGAATCGCCAGGCCAGAGTAAACCTCGCCACCGGGCGAATTGATGTAGAGCGAGATATCCTTCTCGGCATCCTGGCTCTCAAGATGCAGCAGCTGGGCAACGACCAGGTTGGCGCTGACGGAGTTGATCTCCTCGCCCAAGAAGATGATGCGGTCGTTGAGCAGGCGCGAATAGATATCGTAGCTGCGCTCGCCGCGCGGCGTCTGCTCGATAACGTATGGCACGAGTGCGGAATCGAACTTAGCGATCATACGCATCTCCATTTCTCTCTTGCGGACCAAATTGGTTCTAGATAAACGTACGGTGCCCGCATGCTATGCATTGGCTGGCACCGTACGAAGCAACCGGATAATCGGCTTATAACTTTACCCCATCACGGGCGCATGCATGCGCTCGTGGGCAAGGTGGCGAGAATTACTCGGCGTCCTTGGCGGTCTCGTCGACCTCGGTCACCTTGGCGTTCTCGACCAGGTGGTCGACGGCCTTGGAGCGACGGATGGACTCGCGGACGGCAGGCATGCGGCCATCGGCGATGAACTCAGCCTTGGAAGCCTCGACGTCCTTGACGCCGGCCTTCTCGAACTCGGCGTTGATGTCGTCCTCGGTGACCTCAATCTTGAGCTCGCGGGCGAGAGCGTCGAGCGCCAGGGACTCACGGGCAACGTCGTTGGCCTGCTTGTGCAGGTCGCCGATGAACTGCTCCATGGTCAGGCCGGAAGCGGGCAGCCAGGTGTCCAGGGTCATGCCGCGGGCAGCGAGGTTGGACAGGAAGTTCTGGCCAAGCTCCTCAAAGACGGACTGCTCGTAGTCGGCATCCATCTCGTCGAGCTGCAGGCGCTCGGCGAGAGCGGAGACGCAACGGTTCTCCTTCTCGGCCGGGAGGCGGGAAGCCTTGTCCTGCTCGATCTCGATCTTGATGGCGTCGCGCATAGCGTCGATGCTGTCGAAGCCAAAGTCGGACTTGACGAGCTCGTCGGTGAGCTCGGGGGTGTTGCGGACCTTGATGCCCTTGACGGTGACCTCGACGGTGTGGGTCTCGGCCTCCTCGCCCTCCTCGGCTTCGTCGGTCCAGGTGACGGACTTGACGTCGTCAACGTTGGCGCCGATCAGAGCCTCGTTGAACTCGGCGGGGTTGCTGTCGCTACCGGCGATGAGCATACGGCCCTCGGCGGCGAAGTTGTCGGCGTTCTCGACGGCCTTGAGGTCGACGGTGACATAGTCCTCGGCCTCGACGGCGCGACCCACGACGTCCTCGAAGGTGGCACGGTAGTTGAGGAGCATCTCGACCTGGTTGTTGATCTCGGACTCGGTGACCTCCGCAGGGGGCATCTCGATCTCGACAGCGTCGAAGGAGGAGAGCTCAGCGGCGGGACGCAGGGAGAACTCGACGGTGTAGGTGTAGTCCTCGTGATCCTTGGCGAGGTCGAGCTCCTTGTAGTCACCGCTCTTGGTGGGGACGATGTCCAGCTCGTTGAGGACGGCGGGCTCGTTGGCGGCGATCAGGTCGTTGGTGGCCTGAGCGAGGGTAGCCTCGGCGCCAAGAGCAGAGTCGATGACCGGACGGGGAGCCTTACCGGCACGGAAGCCCGGGAAGCGGTACTTCTTGGCGGTGTCCTTATAGGCCTTCTTGATCGCGGCGTCGACGTCGGCGGCCGGGATGGTGACCGTAGCGGTGAGCTTGGCGTCCTTGACGTCAGAAGCGGTGATGTTCAACACGTTCCTCCTCATACTGCCCAGCTTATCTGAGGTGCTGGTACCTTTATGCAACAAAGTGTCGCGACGGCCGAAGCCGACGCAGATGCGTTGGTGCGGGCGAAAGGACTCGAACCTTCACGGGAATCCCACCAGAACCTAAATCTGGCGCGTCTACCAATTCCGCCACGCCCGCATGAGCGCACAGACTAGGAATGATAGCAGATACGAACGACAAGCGCACGCACACGTTTTACAGGCTCACGACCTCACCACGAGTGCGAAAGGCGGGGCGAGTTGCCCCGCCCCGCCCATTACGACTTGTTCGCTGACCCGCTACTCCCCCAGCAGGGCCTTCTCGGGCGTGATCGGCAGCGAGCGCACCTGGTGGCCGGTGGCGTGTGCCACGGCCGATGCAACAGCGGCGAGCGGCGTGTTGATGACGACCTCGCCGATCGACTTGGCACCAAAAGGACCCGTCGGCTCGTAGCTCGGCTCAAAGGCCACGCGAATGCTGCCGATATCCAGGCGCGTGGGCAGCTTGTAGCTCATAAAGTTGCCGGTGCGCAGGCGGCCGCGGTCGTCGTGCTCGACGATCTCGTAGAGCGCGTGGCCGATACCCTGGGCAATGCCGCCCTCGGCCTGGACGCGCGCGAGTGCCTCGTTGATCACGGTGCCGCAGTCGACGGCCGCCGCGTAGTCCACCACAGTCACCTTGCCGGTGGCCTTGTCGACCTCGACCTCGGCAATGCCGGCCATAAACGGCGGAGGAGAAACGGGCAGGCAGGCAGAAGCATGCGAGGTCAGTGCGTCGCCGCCAGCGATGTTCTTGACGCACAGGTTGGCAAAGTCGCGCAGTGTGAGGTAGCGGTTCTGCTCACGAGCGGCACGCTCGTCGGACAGGCGCACGTACTGGCCGTCGAAGACCACGTCGGCGGCGTCAACGTCCCACATCTGAGCGGCCTTGGCGCAAATCTTCTCGCGCAGCTCGGTCGCGGCGTTCTTGGCGGCAAGGCCCGTCACGTAGGTACCGGAGCTCGCGTACGAGCCGGCGTCGAACGGCGACACGTCGGTGTCCACGCCGCGCACCACGATCAGCGAGCTCTCCACGCCCAGCTCCTCGGCGGCAATCTGCGCCAAGATCGTGTCGACGCCCATGCCGTTATCGGTGGCGCCGGTGCCGATGGTAATGAAGCCGTCCTCTTCCAGGCGCATGTCGATGCCGGCGATGTCCACGTTGGAAATGCCCGAGCCCTGCATGGTGAGCGCACAACCCAGGGCGCGCACACGGTCGCCCAGGTCCACGGCCAGCGGCTTGTCGCGCCAGCCGATCATGTCCATCGCGCGCAGCAGGCAGCGGTCAAGCGCGCAGGCGTTGAGCTTCTCGTTGTAGTACTGCGGCATGGTCTCGCCCTCGCGCACGATGTTCTTAAGGCGCAGGTCGGCGGGGTCCATGTGCAGCATGTCGGCGAGCTCGTTGACGGCGCTCTCCACGGCAAACTGGCCCTGGGTGGCACCGTAGCCGCGATACGCGCCGCCGCGGTTGGTATTGGTGTAGACAGCGTCCCAGCTAAAGCGGCTCGCCTTCACATGGTTGTAAATCGGCAGGCTCTTGTGGCCCGAAAGGCCGATCGTCGTGGTGGCGTGCTCGCCGTACGCTCCGGCGTTGGACAGCGTGTGCAGGTCGATGGCCGTGATGGTGCCGTCGTTCATGGCGCCCAGCTTAACGGTCATCTGCATCTGGTGGCGCGAGTTGCCCGCGGTGATGGTCTCCTCGCGGGTGTAGCAGCAGTAGCTCGGACGGCCAGTCTGCTGGGTGACGAACGCCACGAAGATCTCGCAGCAGCCCGTCTGCTTGGAGCCAAAGCCGCCGCCGATGCGCGGCTTAATGACCTGCACCTGCGACTGCGGAATGTCGAGCGACTGCGCGACCATGCGGCGCACGTGGAAGGGCACCTGCGTCGAGGTGGTCACGGAGATGCGGCCGAACGCGTCGGTCGTCGCGAAGGCGCGGAAGGTCTCCATGGGCGCGGTCTGCGTGGCCTGGCTGGTGTAGGTGCGCTCAAAGACGATGTCGCTCTGGGCGAAGGCCTCGTCAAGGTCGCCAAAATCGCTGGTACCGCTGCACACCAGGTTGCGCGGGACATCGCCGCCCTGCGGGAACATAAAGGTCACGTCGCCCTCGGGGTGGACCACGATATCGTTATCGAGTGCCTGGGTAAAGTCGAGCAGGGGCTCGAGCACCTCATAGTCGACCTTGATGAGCTTGAGCGCCTTGTCGGCAGCCTCCTCGGTCTCGGCAGCGACGATCGCCACCTCTTCGTTTTGGTAGCGCACAAGGTTCTCGAGGATCAAGCGGTCGTAGGGACTCGGCTGCGGATAGCTCTGACCGGCGATGGTAAAGCGGCGCTTGGGCACGTCCTCATAGGTGTAAACGCCCACCACGCCGGGCACCTTCAGGGCGCGCGACGTATCGATGGAGCGGATCTTGGCGCGGGCATAGGGGCTGCGCTTGAGTTTGACGATCAGGGCGCCGGCGGGCACCATATCGCCGGTGTAGACCGGACGACCCTCGAGCAGGGCCTTCGAGTCCTTCTTGGGCTGCTTGTGGGTGATCTGCTTGTAGGTGACGCCGTCAGAGCTGGTGTTATTGACCGGCAGCTCGGGCATCTCGAAGCCCACCTGCACGCCGGACTCGTTGAGGAAGCGCACAATGGCGCGCAGCTGGCTCTCGTAGCCGCTGCAGCGGCAGAGGTTGCCGGCCAGCTGGCGCGAGAGCTCCTCGCGCGTGGCGACGAGGCTCGGGTCCTCCTTGGCGGCGCGGGCGAGCGCCAGCACGTTCATGATGAGGCCGGGGGCGCAAAAACCGCACTGCTCGGCGCCTTCGGCAGCCATCGCACGGGCAAGCGCCTCGGACTCGGCCTTAAGGCCCTCGAGCGTGGTGATGGTGTGTCCCTCAACACGGGCAGCGGGAACCGAGCAGCTCAGCACCGGGTCGCCGTCGAGCCACACCGTGCACAGGCCGCAGTTTGTGGTCTCACAGGCGCAGCGCACCGACGCACAACCCTGCTCGCGCAACAGTGCAAAGAGCATGGTGTCGGGGGCAATCTGAACCTTGACCTTACGGCCGTTGAGCGTAAAGGAAAGATCGATGAGTTTGGCAGCCATTAGCGCACCTCGCTAGAATCGACGCCGGGCACGCGGCGGCAGGAATACTCGTCCGTGGCAAACTTAGGGGTCTGCACGGTCTCGAGCTCGCGGGCAAGCGCGGCAGAAAGCTCGATGCCGGCGGCACGGCGCACGGCCTGGATGGCGAGCGGGGCCGAGATGCGGCGGCGGTAGTCGGCCGAGCCCCACAGGTTGGTGCCGTAGCTCAACGCGCGTACGGACGCGGCCAGGGCGCGCAGCTCGTCCTCGGAAGGCTGCTCGCTGGTGAGGCCACATGCCTCGCCCTGCAGCAGGGTCGCGCGCAGCGGGCGGGCGCCCACGGTGACGTGCCAGCTGTTGTCCCACCAGGCGGCGGTGACGTTGAGCGAGGGGAAGTCGGTCGCAGCCTTGCGCACGGCCTCATAGCTCGCGCGGTAATCGTGCTTGACGACCACGACATGCTCGATCACGTCGCGCACGTAGCCCATATCCACGAACTCGGCGAGCGGCACGCGGCCGGCGCCCGTCAGCTCAACATAGGAATCGAGCGCGAGGAAGGCAGAGAGAACGTCCGAGAAGCCAAAGCGACCGTAGATGCTGCCGCCCACCGTGGCGGTATTGCGCAGCTGCACGCCCACGATATCGTGGACGGCGAACTCAAAGACATTGTTGACAAGCGCGTTGAGCCCGGCATGACGCTCGAGCTGGCGCAGGGTGCACATGGCACCGATGCGAAACTCGGTCTCGGTCTCCTCGATCTGATCGAGTCCGCAGGCCGAAAGGTCAATCGCCGTCGCCACGCGACGCGAACCCAGACGCATCCAGATGCCGCCGCCCACAATCTTGTTGTTGCGGTTCTTCTGTAAGAGCTCATAGGCTTCGGCCGCGTTTCCAACACGGACGTAGGTACCGAACTTGAGCACGTTCTCCCCCATCTCTTCACTTGTCCAGTACCTTTAAGTGTACCAAACGAGGGGGCATAGCTCGTGTCGGGACAAAATGAACCGTTTTCCTCCGTCGCATGCGGATCAAAAAAGGCTCCCAGCCAAGATGACTGGGAGCCTTCTGCGATGCTATATCGAGCGAAGATTTAGCAGACGCCCTGGGCGAGCATGGCGTCGGCGACCTTCAGGAAGCCGGCGATGTTGGCGCCCATGACGAAGTTGCCCTCCTCGCCGTACTCCTTGGCGGTGTCGTCCACGTTGTGGAACATGCCGCGCATGAGCTGCTCGAGCTTGCCGTCGACCTCCTCGAAGGTCCAGGACAGGTGCTCGGCGTTCTGGCTCATCTCCAGGCCGGACACGAGCACGCCACCGGCGTTGGCAGCCTTGCCGGGCATAAAAGCGACGCCGTTCTCCTGGAAGTAGGTCGTGGCCTCGATGGTCGTGGGCATGTTCGCGCCCTCGCCGACCACCTTGCAGCCGTTGGCGACGAGCGCCTGGGCGTCCTCGAGCAACAGCGTGTTCTCGCGAGCGCAGGGCAGCGCGATGTCGCAGGGCAGTTGCCACACGCCACGGCCGTCGCCCTCGTGCCACACGGCATTGGGCTTCTCGTCGACGTACATAGCGAGCGTGACGCCCTTGTCGTGGCCGGAGCGCTTCTTGTTGTAGACATGCTCGAGCACGGTGTAGTCGATGCCGTCGGGATCCTCGACCCAGCCGTGGGTGTCGGAGCAGGCCAGCACCTTGCCGCCGAGCTGGGCAACCTTCTGGACCGCGTAGATAGCGACGTTACCGGAGCCGTGAACGACGACGTCCTTGCCCTCGAAGGAGTCGCCGCGGCTCTTGAGGTACTCGTCCACAAAGTAGACCAGACCGTAGCCGGTGGCCTCGGTACGGGCGAGCGAGCCGCCAAAGGAGAGGCCCTTGCCGGTAAGGACGCCGGTCCACTCGTTGGTCAGGCGCTTGTACTGACCGAACATGTAGGCAACCTCGCGGCCGCCAACGCCCAGGTCGCCGGCGGGAACGTCGGTATTGGGGCCAATGTGGCGATAGAGTTCGGTCATGAAGGACTGGCAGAAGTGCATGATCTCGTTGTTGGACTTGCCCTTGGGGTCAAAGTCGGAGCCGCCCTTGCCGCCGCCCATGGGAAGGGTGGTCAGGCTGTTCTTGAGGATCTGCTCCAGGCCCAGGAACTTGAGCATGCCCAGGGTGACCGTCGGGTTAAAGCGCAGGCCGCCCTTGTAGGGTCCAATGGCAGAGTTGAACTCGACACGATAGCCGCGGTTGACCTGAACCTTGCCCTGGTCATCGACCCAGGGGACACGGAACATAACGATGCGCTCGGGCTCGACGAGGCGCTCAAGCAGGGCGGCCTCCTCGTACTCGGGATGGGCGTCGAGCGCCGGCTGGATGGTGCCGAGGATCTCGGTCGCGGCCTGGATGAACTCAGGCTGCTCGGGATAGCGGGCCTTGAGCTCGTCGAGAACTTTCTGCGTGTAGCTCATGCTTCCTCCAATTGATGGAAAAGAAAGGTGTCGTTCGCGGCGCCCCATGCGCCGCGAGCTTTATCGAGTATGGATAATATCGCACTGTTGCAGCAAAGTTTCGCATAAGCCGACGAGCAGATGTTTCGTTTTGATTACGATGCAGGTAGAAGCGTTTTTGAGCACCCGACGTACAAATCGCGTGTTTCGAAGCTGTTTCGTCCACATGGTCCATACCACCACAAAGAGGACAGGCACCTTTGTGGTGGTTGGCAGGATGCGTTGGCGGGAACGTATGTGAATCGAACACATCCAAGACGTTTTGCACGCCTCACAACGGTTTTGAGGACCGCGGGGCCCACCGGAGCCCATCCGTTCCCAAACGTGGCGGTATTTTACCAAACGCGCAGTGTCGCGCCACGAAAACGGCCCATCTACTACGTTTAACCAGCAAGGGTTAGCCATACCCACTTTTTCGTAACATCGGCAAGTCATCTACCTGCGGTTTTGTTTTTGCGGTTTTTGAAATGGTCGAGGGTACTCACTTAAACGTAGTAGATAGGCCGGTTTTGTGGCCCGCGGCGATTCGGAGCCCTAGCGCAGGGATCTGAGACCGCCGGCCTCCTTGTTGAGCGTCGTAAAACGCACCGCATCCAGGTGCTCCAAGATGCTAATGGCTCGTTTGCGCGACACGCCTAAGGCCTCGCGCAGCACACTCGTCGTGGCAACGCCGCCAGCAGCCTCGATAGCCGCGGCGACGACCTCACGTGCATGGGCCTCGGCGGCGGCAGACAAGGCAACGTCGCGTTCGATCTTAACGATCGCGCGGTTGAGCGAAAGCTCGCGCAGGGCACGCGTCATGGTGTCGCGATCGAGCTGCAGACGCTCACCCACCTCGGGCAGCGTCGCCGCACCGAGACCCGCCTCGTCGAGGGCGGCCACGATGCGCTGGCTCGCCTCGCGCACCACACGTATCGCCGCAGCGGCAGAGTGCGGGTCGAACACCTCGGCACCGTCGACGGTGCACACGCCGCGCGCACAGCCCTCGAGAACGAGCGCGGACGCGACGTCTTCGCCCGCTGTCGGCCAGGCGGCATGCGCGACCTCGCCCGGCGTGAAACCCGTCTGCTTGGGCGCGGCCCCGTGCATGGCGGCCAACGTGACGGAGAGCGTGGCGAGGGCGGCATCGAGCACAGCGGGGGCGGCATAGAGCTCCTCGGTCGAGCGCTCGGCACGAAGCGCCACGGCGTGACCCGAGGAAACCGCCCCGTGCAGGAGCGCAGCCGCCTCGGCACCCGAAAGATCGAGAGCACGGGCTGCGGCCGCGGCAGGCACGGGCAGGCGCTGCAGCCCCAACCATGCGGCAACGGCGGCGGCGCGGTCGTCGGCATCCAGGGCCCCGAGCAGCGCACACTCGCCCGCGGAGAGGACGCGCGAGCGGCGACACCGCGAAAGAAGAACACGACCGCCGCCGATAAGCACCACCGGCGAGAACGCGAGCACAATGAGGCCGTCGCCCGATCGCACGGGAAGGCGCTCCTCCAGACGGACCTGCACGATGCGGGTCTCGCCAACCTCAATGGGTCCCTCACCCTCCATGAGCATGATACGGCCAAGGACCTCCGCCGTACCCGCCATCACATGAACGCGCGTACCGGACCCGAAGGGCGCGGGCTTGGTGCCCTCGCGCCCCAGATACGTGAAGCGGGCGATGAGCCTGAGCGTCGAGCCCTCAGCACCAGACCCGCAGAGGACCTCGCCACGCGGAAGGTCGCCCGCACCGTCGCCCACGATGTTGAGCGCCGCGCGCTGTCCGGGCAACGCCCGAGGAGTATCACCATGCACCTGAATCGCACGCACGCGGCAGCGCACGCCCGCGGGACATGAGACGAGCTCGTCGCCCACCGCTACGGGGGCATCGTGAAGCGTGCCCGTGACGACCGTCCCGGATCCCTTGATGGTGAAGCAGCGGTCGATGGGCAGGCGCGGGGCCAGACCGGGGCGCACCGGGCGGGATGCGGCATCGGCCAGGAAAGAGTCGATGGCGGCATCGAGGGCAAGGCGAACGTCCTCGATGCCCACGCCCGTGCGCGAGGAAACAGGCACCACGGGCGCATCGGCAAAGACGGTATCGCTGAGGAAGTCCATCACGTCGAGCTCGGCGAGCTCCGCCGTCTCGTCATCGGCCAGATCGCGCATCGTGAGCGCCACCACGAGGTGCCTCACGCCCAACAGCTCCAACACGTACACGTGCTCTCGCGTCTGCGGCATCACGCCCTCAACGGCAGAAACCACCAGCAACGCAACGTCCACGCCGGTGGCACCCTGTACCATCGCGCGCAGGTAGTGCGCATGCCCGGGCACGTCAACCAAGCCGACAAGCTTGCCGCTGGGAAGCTCGAGCTCGCCAAAGCCGAGCTCAGTGGTCATGCCTCGGCGCCGTTCGACCTCCAGACGGTCGGGATTTTTGCCGGTCAGCGCCTCGATAAGGGCCGACTTTCCGTGGTCGACGTGTCCTGCTGTTCCAACGACAACGGGACACTCGACAAGCTCACGCGCAGTCATCGACGCAAACCCGCCCGCACGGCATCCGCCAACGCAGACGCACACAGGTCAAGGTCGGTGTCGTGCAAAAGCGTGCGAACGTCAAACAGCACCTGGTCGTGGCGCACGCGTGTCACAACCGGCGTATCGGGCTCCTGTACCATAGCGCGCTTTAGGCCATCGGCGGATAGACGCCCATCGACGGGACAGACGGCAACGCAAAATGTAGGGAGCTCGACAGTCGGCAGCGATCCGCCGCCGGGAGTAGAGGCGCCCTCGACAACCTGCAGCTCCACGGCCTCCTCGCACTGAGCCTCGCGAAGCTTGCGCAGCATGCGGTCGTGCAGGCGCTTGGCCTGGCGCTCGAGCGGAGCCGGCGCGCCGGAAAGCATGTTGAGTACCGGGATCTCCCGATGCGCCGCATCGGGACCGGTCACATACAGTCGCAAAGTGGCCTCGAGCGCCGCGAGCGTGAGCTTACCGGGGCGAAGCGCGCGCATAAGCGGATGAGAGGCGCAGGCGGCAATTGCCTGGGCGTTGCCAAGGATGATGCCCGCCTGCGAAGCACCGAGCAGTTTGTCGCCCGAGCACGAGACGACGTCAACGCCGGCGCCAAGAGACACGGACGCGGGCCTCTCCCCCGCATCGGCGAGTACCCCATCTGCAAGCAAAGCGCCTGAGCCTTGGTCCTCGTAAAGCAACAGGCCATGTTCATGCGCCAGCGCAGAAAGCTCCGCCACGGAAACCTCCTCGTGGAAGCCCTCGATACGGTAGTTGGAAGGATGGACTTTGAGGATCATCGCCGTGTTGGGCGTGATGGCGTTTCGATAATCATCCAGATGTGTGCGGTTGGTAGAGCCAACCTCGACAAGCTTGGCACCCGAAGCCGCCATGATGTCGGGGATGCGGAAGCTGCCGCCCACCTCGACAAGCTCGCCGCGGCTCACGATGACCTCTTTGCCGAAGGCATGCGCGGCAAGCACCAACAGCACCGCGGCGGCATTGTTGTTGACAACTAAGGCGTCCTGCGCCCCCGTGAGCGTGCGCAGCAGACGCGCGGCATGCTCTTTGCGGCCCCCGCGAGCGCAGGTTGAGACGTCATACTCAAGCGTGCTGTAGCCTCGGGCGACATCGGTCACCGCCTGCACCGCCGCGGGAGCGAGCGGAGCGCGGCCCAGATTGGTGTGAATCACAACGCCCGTCGCGTTGACGGCAGGGCGCAGGGTCGGCAGCGACAGGCGATGGGTCCGCTGCTCAATTGCCAAGGCGAGCTCGCGCTTGTTCCTTGCAGGGGCGCCGGAGCGAATCGCCGCGCGCTCGGCATCGAGCTCGGCGTCAATCGCCTCGCGTACCATCGTGTCGCCTGCATCGCCAGCAGCCTTCATGACCGGCCACTCGGCAAGCAGCTCGTGAACGGCGGGAATGGAACGCAGGCGGCCGCGCACCTCGGCAGACATGGATTCGCAGTCGCTCATGAAAAGCCTTTCGACATGTTCAATAAAAAGCTGGTCCCCCGCGATCGTCATCGGGCAAATAAATACCGGCGCGCACGCAAAAGGGACAGGTCCATTATGGCAGCTCGTGACAAGACGTCGAAGCGCCTCGTCTAAAACCTGCCAAAATAAACCTGTCCCTTTTTGGTCGGTTATGGCTTGGTGGCTTTAGGCCTCCTTATTGGCGTAGATAAACCAGTAGCCCAGCGCCACGATCAGGGCGCCACCCACGATATTGCCCAGCGTGGCGACCGTAAGGTTGAGCGCCAACCCGGCAGCGTTGAGGGCATCGGCGCCAGCGACATCGGCTCCATAGCCGCAGGAGTGCATCAAAATACCCATGGGCAAAAAGTACATGTTGGCGACGCAGTGCTCAAAACCGCAGGCCACAAAGGCAGCGATGGGCAGCAAAATGCCCACGACCTTGTCGACCACGGTCTTGCCGGCAGTGCCGATCCATACGGCCAGGCAGACAAAGATGTTGCACAAAATGCCGCGGAAGAAGATGGTAACGGCGTCGATCGCAACCTTACCGGCGGCGACGCTCACCATGGTATTGGCGACGGCCTCGCCGTTGAGCTTATAAATAGCTGCCATGTAAATCAAAAAGACAACGAACAGGGCGCCGGCAAAGTTGCCGATCCACACAACAGCCCAAGCCTTGAACATCTGGACGAGCGTAATCTTTTTGCTCTTAAGCGCGCATACCATAAGCGAGTTACCGGTAAACAGCTCCGCGCCGCAAATGAGCACGAGCACCAGTCCCAGGCAAAAAGCAAGACCGCCCACGAAGCGCTGGGCGCCCCAGCCAAGCGTGGGATCGCTCAGAAAGACCGTGAAGAACAGGCCGCCGAAGGCGATAAACGCTCCGGCGAACATGGCGAGCAAAAAGGCCTTCGAGACCGGCAGGTTGGCCTTGGTAACGCCGGCGGCCTCGGACTTAGCCTCGATCGCGGCGGGCGCCAGGCAGTCGGGGGTGGGGTATTCTGCCTTACTCTGTGCCATGGCAATCACTACTTTCTTACGATGTGGGACAAACGCTCTTGGTTCATTTGCCCCGCGAGGTCGGACGGTATAAAAATAAACGCGAGCCAAATTAGCATATTGGCCTGCGATTATATAGCTTGGAGCGGGCGACGGGAAGTCCAAGGATTTGCTTCGCAAATCCTTGTTTCGCTGCGGGCCTTCGGCCCTTGCGTGCTGCGCTGGAAAATGCTCACGCATTTTCTCAGCTCCGCACCCTGACGGGTTCGATTCCCGTCGCCCGGCGCGTAAACGAAAACAGCTCTGATTCCCAAAGGAAACCAAAGCCGTTAAAACAATTCTTATGGAGCGGGCGACGGGAATCGAACCCGCGTCATCAGCTTGGAAGGCTGGGGTTCTACCATTGAACTACGCCCGCAAGATATGGTCGGGACGACAGGATTTGAACCTGCGACATCCTGCTCCCAAAGCAGGCGCGCTACCAAACTGCGCCACGTCCCGAAGGTGTTGAGCAGCTAAGGCATAAACCTTGCGTGTCCCAAAGCGAAGGAAATTATAGGGGAGACTTCCCGCCTGTGCAAGCGGCGATATTCTAGCTCCTCGAATGTGCGACAAACCGGCTGTGGAGCAGGCCTATCACAAACGCCACCACGGCGACCGGCGCCCACGCGGCACCGATATCCGCCAGCGGCAGCGCATCGAACGGTAGCCACGCGCCAGCAAAGAACGCGTCGCGGACCGAGGTGATCACGCTCTGCACCGCGACGACGCCGCCGACCCAAACCCATACCTGCGGATGCACATCGCAAAAACCGTGCACCAGGCCCATAAGCACCAGCACAATGGCAACGGGATACAAGGCATTGAGCATGGGCACCGAGAACATAAGAATCACGTCGAGGCCCACGTTGGAGAGCACGCACGAAAACGCTGCGAACACAAAGGCGAGAACCGCAAAGGGGCGGCGCATGGCCTCCTCAGAGGCCTCCGCTCCCCCTTCGACCACATACGTCTCGCAGAAGTAACGCGAGCAGCAGCTGATGAGGCCGATGCACACGTTCATGCAGGCGAGGAAAAAGATCGCAAAGACCACGACCGTGCCGGCAAGCCCAAAATGCATGGAGGCCGAACGGGCGAGGATGGCGGCGCCGTTGGTAGCGTCGGGCATCACGGTGCCGAGCTGCATACCGGCAAGGCCCAAGCCGCAGTAGATGATGGCCATGAGTACGCCGGCGATCACACCGGAACGCGAAATCTCGAAGGCCACGCGCTTGTCATCGGTAACACCCAACTCGTGGATGGTCTCGGCGATGATGATGCCAAAGGCGAGCGACGCGAGCAGGTCCATGGTCTGATAGCCAGTCAGAAAGCCCTGCACGGCAGCGCCAGCATCGTAGGGGGCCTGCGGCGCGGCAGCGGGACCCAGCGGCGAGATCACGGCAGCACCAACGACCAGCACGATGAGCGCAATGAGCGCGGGGCCCGTAATGCGGCCGAGCACGCGTGTGATGACGCCCGGGCGCAGCGTGAGCGCAAACGCGACGACAAAGAAGCCGACGGCAAACACCAGGCGCGCCGTGCCGAGCGAGACGCCCTCGGGCAACAGCGGCACCAGCATCTCGAAGGCCGTGGAGCTCGTGCGCGGAATGGCCAGGCACGGGCCGATAGCCAGATACACCGCCGCGACAAAGAACTCGCCGAACTTGGGATGCACACGGCCGGCAAGCTCGCGCGCCGTTCCGGCAAGTGCCACGGCGATAAAGCCCATGACGGGCAGGCCGATGGCGGCAATGAGAAAGCCGAGCATGGCGACCGGCGTGGCAGAACCTGCCTGCAGCGCCAGCAGCGGCGGAATAATAAGGTTGCCGGCGCCAAAGAGCATCGAGAACAGGGCGATACCGACGGTAACGACATGGTCGGAGCGCAGGCCGCGCGGGGCGGATGAGGCCATGGGACCACCTTTCGGGTCGAAACAAAAACGGGACGGGCAAAAGGCCCATCCCGCAAGTATATACGCTTTAGCAAGCTAAATCGCGCAAAGCTTCAATCGCGGCGTCAACTTCCTCGTCCGTGTTGAAATACCCAAACGAGAAGCGAACGACACCCTGGCGCTCGGTCCCCAACGCGCGGTGCATGAGCGGAGCGCAGTGGGCGCCGGGGCGCGTCGCAATCCCCCACCCTTGCATGAGCGCGTCCGAAATCTCGGCCGAATCGATATCGCCCACGTTGAGTGAAACGATCGCCGAGCGCACGGGCTGGTCAAAGGCACCGTAGAGCTTGATCTCCGGGATTTCGCGCACGCCAGCGAGAAAGCGATCCGCCAGTGCTCGCTCATGCGCCGCAATCGCCTCGACCCCACCTTGGGCCTCGATAAAGTCGAGGCCGACAGAAAGGCCGGCGACACCGTGGCCGTTGAGCGTGCCCGCCTCCAGGCGCGTGGGCCACTCAAGCGGCTGCAGCGGATCAAAGCTGTGCACGCCCGTACCGCCCATGGCCCAGGGGGCCACGTCAATGCCCTCCGCCACGGCCAGGCCGCCGGTCCCCTGCGGACCCATGAGCCCCTTGTGGCCGGTAAAGCACACCACGTCGAGCCCCATGGCCTGCATATCAATATGCGCCGTGCCGGCAGACTGCGAGGCATCGACGATCACGAGCGCACCGGCCGCATGGGCCATGGCGGCCACGCGCGCAATGTCGACCGCGTTGCCGGTCACATTGGAGGCGTGCGCCACCACCACGGCACGTGTGCCCGGCGTCACCAGCCGCTCAAGCTCTTCGTAGTCGAGCGCACCGTTCGCGTCGCAGCCCGCATGCTCAACGGTCACGCCCTGCTCTGCCGCCAGGCGGTTGAGCGGACGCAACACGGAGTTGTGCTCGAGCACCGTCGTGACCACGCGGTCGCCGCGGCGCACCACGCCATTGATGGCGGTGTTGAGCGCCGCGGTGGAGTTGGACGTAAAGCACACATGATCAGCCCGCGGGCAGCCCAGCAAGCGCGCGAGCTTGGCACGGCAACCGTGAATCGTACGAGCGGCATCGAGGGCACCCGACGTGGCGCCGCGCCCGGCATTGCCGAGCGAGCACATCGCCTGCGTCACGGCATCGATGACCGTCTGCGGCTTGTGCATGGTCGTCGCCGCGTTATCCAGGTAGATCATCGCACGACCTCCCACATATCAATCACGGTATAGCCCTCGGTGGGAACGCCCGCCGCGGCGAGTTCGCCGCGCAGCAGCTCCTCATCGGCAGGCAACGCTTTCCACGCCAGACCACAGCCGGCAGCGACCTCCCCGGGCACGGGAATCGTTCGCCCGGGAAGGCCACGCTCAACGCACAGGGACTCGCAGCCCATGGCGGCCGCCGTGGTGGGAAACGTGATGACAAGCGCCGGGCGCTTCTCCCTCATGGCAACTCCAACCAATACGCTACGGGCGCACGACGCGCACGGCCTGCTCCATCTTCTCCACGATCACGTACATGTTGGTGACCTCGCCCACCGCAAGCTGGTCTTTAATGCCAAAGTGATCCAGGCAGGTACCGCAGGTGAGAATCTCGACGCCCTGCTCAGCCAGCCCCTTCAGGTCGTCGAGCACCGGAGAGCCCTCGACGGTCAGCTTGGCGCCGCCGTTATAGAACAGCATGGTCGCGGGCAGCTCCTCCTGCTGCGTCACGGCAAAAATGAAGGCCTTCATGAGCTTGTGGCCCAGCTCGTCGTCGCCGCGGCCCATGCAGTCGGTGTAGACGGAAATGACGAGCTTGCCCTTGCCGGCGCTGGCGTCGCAAAAAGCGGCACCGTCCTGCTCGGGGTCCGCAACTGCCACGGCACCGGCGGTCGCGACAATCACGTGCCACTCGGCGTCCGAGATCTTCTCGACCGAGGCCGTGCAACCCTTCTCCTGCGCCATCTTGGAGATGTTCTTGACGGCCGTCTCGTTGTCGACCGAGGTCACGACAGCGCCCTCGCCATCGAGCTGCTTGAGGGCCTTGAGCGTCTTGACGACGGGCAGCGGGCAGGCATCGCCCATGGCATTGACTTCAATCTTGGTAGACATAGCTACATCCTTTCAAAAGGGACCGCCCAGAACAGTAGGCGGTCGCATAAACGGTTTTCTTTAATGCACAACGCGAACAGCAGGACCGCCCGGCATCGCCTCGCACACGCGCCCGATAACGGCGGCGATGCACCCCTCGGCATCCAGGCGACGCGCAAGCTCATCCACATCCGCCGCGGGCGCCGCGATAAGCAGGCCACCAGACGTCTGCGGATCGTACAGCGCGTCGAGCATGCCCGGCTCCAGGTCCTCGTCGGCAGCCACACGCGGGCCAAAAAAGTCCTGGTTGCGGTAGGAGCCCGCTGGGATAATGCCCAGACGTGCCATGTCGAGCACCTGATCAAAGAGCGGCACCGCCCCCGACGCAAGCTCAACCTGCACGCCCGAGCCCTCGGCCATCTCGCACGCGTGCCCGATCAGGCCAAAGCCCGTGACATCGGTGCAGCCGTGAAGCTCGAGGCCCTCGGCCAGACGAATCGGGGCCTCGTTGAGGGTGCGCATCGAGTTCCACATCGGACAGGCCTCATCCTGCTCGATAAGCTCGCCCTTAATGGCCGTGGTGATGATACCCGAGCCGATCGCCTTGGTCAGCAGCAGGACATCGCCAGCGCGCGCGCCGCTGTTGGCGAGCATGCGGTCGAGCGAGACAAAGCCGCTCACGGACAGGCCGTACTTGGGCTCGTCGTCGTTGATGGTATGGCCGCCCGCGATGGAGCAACCCGCCTCGACGCACTTATCGGCGCCGCCTGCCAGAATCTGACCGGCAACCTCAACGCCCAGGCAACTGGGCATGCAAAGCAGGTTCATGGCATGGCTCGGCCGCCCGCCCATGGCGTAGATGTCCGACAGCGAGTTGGCCGCAGCGATCTGGCCAAACAGGAACGGGTCATCGACCATCGGTGGGAAGAAGTCGATGGACTGCACGAGCCCCAGGTTCTCCCCTACGCGGAAGACGCTCGCATCGTCGGAGGTATCGAACCCCACGAGCAAGTTGTCGTTATGCACATTGGGTAAGTCGCCCAGGACCTGGGCGAGGGCTCCGGGAGCCAACTTAGCGGCTCAACCGCTCGCGGCCGTCATGGACGTGAGCTTAATCTGATCGTCAGGCATCGATGCCCCCTCTCATCGGTCAATCATTTTCTCTCAGTATACGCATGAATACGAGCCCAAGGCGGATGCATTAATTGAGCGCCTGTTCGCGAATCGCCGCGCCGATCGCTCCGGCAAAGCGAGCCTGGGGCGAGGTGGTCACCGGCGACCCCAGTAGCTCGCCCAACCGCTCCACCACGAAGGCGTTCTCGCACAGGCCACCGGTCAGGTAGTACGGGGCGCCCGCGGCCTGCCCGGCCATGGTCGCCACGCGCGAGACCACGCTGTCGATCACGCCGCGCGCATTGTTCTCGCGCGGCTCGCCACGACCGATGAGGCTGATAACCTCGCTTTCGGCAAACACCGTGCACATGCTGCTAATCTTGGTAGGCTCGCCGGAACGCGCCAGGTCGGCCATCTGCTGCTGGGAAATGCCTAGGCGGTCGGCCATGATCTCCAAAAAGCGCCCCGTGCCGGCGGCGCACTTGTCGTTCATGGCGAACTTTACCACGCGGCTGCCCTTGATCTGAATGACCTTGGTGTCCTGACCGCCCACGTCGATCACGGTGCCGTGGTCGCCAAACAGGCACACGGCACCGGTGCCGTGGCAGGTAATCTCGGTCACGACCTTGTGCGCATAGGGCACGGCAACACGGCCGTAGCCAGTCGCGACCACGCGAACATCATCGCCCGTCACGTCATAGCCGGCTGCAGTGAGCTCCACGCGCAGGCGCTCGGCCGCATCGACCGACGAATACCCGGTTGGCTGCACGCACGTCCACGCCACCGAACCCTCTCCATCGACCACAGCGGCCTTAGCCGCCGTAGACCCGATATCGATCCCGACCCCTATCATGGCTCTCTCCTAATCGGCAAACTAATCAAACGATCAGACACCACTGCAACAACGGCCCTCTGGCGTCTGAGGTGCCCGAGATTCCGAGCGACAAGCCCGACGAAGCGTACTCAAGGTACGCGAGGAGGGTTGGAGCCGGAAGGTCGGGTGCCTCAGACGTCAGAGGGTCTCGATAAAGGCGGCAATGCGCGTCTCTATCTGGCCCATGTCGCCGTTGCTGTAATCGGTCTCAATCTTCATGTACGGAATGCCCGCACCCTCGACAGCCTCCTGCATGCGCGCACTCTCCACGTTAAAGGTGTGGCACGCCTGTAGCACGCTCTCCACCACGCCATCGACGTGATACTTCTCGCACATGGCCAGCGTGTTTTCCATACGACCATCATTGGGCGTCATGACCGAGCAGTTAATGTCCAGGTAGCGGTCTGCGATAGCGCGCAGAATGTCGGGTGCGTCCGGGTCAATCATCATGGCCGCCGTGCGCTCGCCCGAGCAGTCGTCCATGCACACGACCACGCCGCCGTTGGACTCGATGGTGCGGCCGATCTTGTTGATCACGCCGCCCACCGGGCAGCCGGTGATCAGAATGCGCTTGGCATCCGCCGCAACCGGGCGCTCGCCCGCGTCGTAGGCCTCGCGCAGCTTGGCGACCTTTTGCTCCAGCTGCTGCGTATAGGCCTCGATATCAAAGCTGAACGTACCGGCAAACATGGTGCTCATCAGGTCGACGCCGCTCATGGCCGCCGGCTGGTTGGCCTGCAGCGCAAACATCTCGAGCTGGGCCGCACGCAAGCGGTTGCGACGACGGACGGCGGCGCGCAGGTCATCGTCGGTAATCGTGATGCCGTAGAAGCCCTCGAGCTCCTCCTTGAGCAGGCGGCACTCCTCGTACCAGCCTTCACGCTCGTAGGCACGATCGCGACCCTGCGGAAGATGCAGAATGTGCGTGCGCTTGAGCTCGTTGAGCAGTTCGTACATCTTCTTCTTGCCGTCGCAGGTGGTCTCGCCGATGATCATGTCGCTAAAGTACGTAAACGGGCACTTTTGCGAATAGGCAAAACCATACGTAGACTTGATGAGCGGGCACAGGTTTGCCGGCAGCACCTTCTCGGCCTCGCGATCACCTCATCGGACGTACCGCACAGAGCGACACTTGCGGCCCCCGCGGCATCGATAATCTCGAGCGGCGTATAGCTGCACAGATACCCGATCAGGCGATTACCGGCCTGCTTGTAATCCTTGACGCGAATAAACGCGGCCTTGCGCTGCTCGTTGAACTCCTCAAACGTGCTGGGCAACTTGACCTCTTCGATTGCTTCAGCCATGACGGTTCCCCTCTCGAACCAAAAACGGATAACAGCGGTATCGATGCACGACGGGCGGCGATTGCCCGGCCGTGCTCAAAACCGGATTTTTAGGGAACCTACTTTGCGGTCGATTATTTAGTTGTGCGTCGTCTCTCCCGGAGCCGTGAACATACCTGCTCATATGCGGCTCCGAGCCATATACAGGGCGCGCGCCGCAATACGACACGAATATGTCATCTGCGGCATCGACGCACCCTCCTATTTCTTATCGAAGGCAATTATACCGGCGGTCGTCGTCCAGACGAACACCGCCGACACACGTACGACAGCATCGGAGCACAAGATGTCTAATGCCCGAACCTACCCTCTGATAATTATTTATCATATTGATAAGGTTTTGTCAGTCTAGATTCGGCAAACGGTCACGCTTCTAGGCGACCGAGGTCCCGCATGTGACAAAGGGACTGTCCCTTTGTCACATTATCGACAAACCAGATGAATTCTCTTGGCATCGAAGTGCATGCGCAGGGTCTCGTCGGCCTGCGGCAGCTCGTCGGAAGCCACGCTCACCTTGTTGACCTTCCACTGCAGACGCGTGGGCGCATCGACACGTGGCACGTCCAACAGCACCAGCCGCTCAAAGCGCGAATCGCTCACCCGGGCCACGTGTAAGTCGTAGCTGTTACGACCCCGCCCGGCACGGTTGTCAACATGGAAGTAACTTGCGCGAATCCCCAGGTACGCCACATCATCAGGAACCTCGCGACCCACATTAAAGGTCATGCCCCAGTCGAGAGCCTCAACTTCTTCGTCGCCGATCTTGCACGCCCGGCTTGTGTTCTTGCAGCCCGTCAAGCGCAGCGCGGCCAAGGTTTGCGGCCGGCGGACCACATCTTCGACGGAGCCGATCTCCTCCACATGCCCGTTATGCATCACGCAAATGCGCTGGCACAGGCGACACGCTTCGTCGATATCGTGGCTCACGTAGAGCACGGTGCGGTTGCACACGTCGAACAGGTCGAGCATGTTCTGCTCGAGCGCGCTCTTAAGGTAGGCATCGAGCGCGCTCATGGGCTCGTCGAACATAAAAATGCCCGGGTGTGCCGCCACCATGCGCGCAAGCGCCACGCGCTGCTGCTGACCACCCGAGAGGCGTGCGGGATAGCGGTCGGCAAAATCGGCCAGACCAAAAATGCCCAGATAGCGCTCGGCGAGCTTTTTGCGTGCAGCGACGTCACCCGCATCCTGTACGCCGGCGCACACGTTATCGGCCACCGTCATATTGGGAAACAGCTGATAGTTTTGGAACAGCAGGGCGCATTTACGCTCCTGGGGCGATAGGTTGATGCCCGCCGCCGAATCAAAAAAGGTCACGCCGTTGACGACGATCTTGCCCTCGTCGGGCGTCTCCACACCGGCAATGCAGCGTAGCGTACAGCTCTTGCCGCACCCCGAGGCGCCCAGCAGCGCCACGCGCTCCTCTCCAGCCTCAAGCTGCATATCGAGCGTAAACCCGGGATAGCGCTTTTTGATATCCAGAACGATCGACATGGCCTATCGACCTCCCTGCAGAGTGGCATCATCGCGCATGAGCTCGGCCAGCGCCTCGCGATCGATACGCAGGGCATCGCCGCCCACCGGGTCGAGCGAATCGGCCGTATCGGCGAGTTCTTTGGCCCGCTTGCGCTCCGCACGGGAAAGGCCCCGCTCGCGATACTTTTGCGAATGCGCGGTGTACATGTTGATAAACAGGATGACCAGGAAACTAAACGCAATCACGACGACAACCCAAAAGAGGGCAACTGAGATGTTGCCACCCATCCACTCAAAGTAGATAGCGATGGGGATGGTCTGCGTAATACCGGCATAGTTACCCGCAAAGAAGAGGGTGCAACCGAACTCACCCATCGCACGGGCAAAGGCGAGCACCGTACCGGCGGCGATCGAGGGCCAGCCGAGTGGCATCATAAGCTTGGCAAAGATACGGCGCTCGGACCACCCCAGGGTTCGCGCGGCGTCGAGCATCTGCGTGTCCAGGCTCTCAAAGGCGCCGAGCGCCGTACGGTAGACCAGGGGAAACGACACCACCACGGCAGATATCACCGCCGCTGGCCAGGTAAAGACGATCGAGATGCCGTGCGCGATAAGCCACTGGCCAACCCCGGTCGAGCGGCCAAACAGCATGAGGAGCAGAAAGCCGCACACCGTGGGAGGCAGCACCATGGGGATGGTAAAGGCCGAGTCGAGCAGGCCCTTCACGCGGCTCGTCGTGCCCATAGTCTTCCATGCGGCAAACAGGCCCAGCGCAAAGGCAATCACCAGGGCAAGGCCACTCGTTTTGATAGACACCCAAAGCGGGCGATAGTCGATGCCGGTCAAAAAGGCGACAAGGGACGCCAAGGGCTCCTGTTCATCTTGCATCATAACAGATGATGCTACCACGATTTGAGCGCTATCAAGCCAACGCGCGCCGCCCTTGGCATCACCCGAGGCTGATGCGATGACCACATAGCGGTCCCCATTCGCACCGCGCTCATCAAAGGCATAGGTATACCCACCGACATTAAACGCCGCTTCCGTCGTGGCATACCAAGGAAGTTCCATGTCTTCCAGCCGTGCGCCTCCCATGCAGTTTGCGCTGTCGAGCTCACAGACGAGAGCCTTGAGACCCGATGCGCACTCGTTGTCCTGCGGATCCAATCCATACTTCTCGACCGCCTTGGGCGATACCCACACCACAACGCGATCGGCAGCAGGCGCCACTACAAGGTCCACGTCCTCGTCAACGGGAAACCGGTAGCCCTCAGGCTGGCCCTCCATGGCACGAGCGGTCCCCCTGGCCAACCGCTCAAAACCCTCGATCCCATAGGAAAGCCCATGAGCGGTCGCAGCAACCTGAGCCCCGTCCTCAGCTTCCCCAGCAAACGCAAATCCTGGCACCCAGCAAAGCGCGAAGGTCAAAGCACAGGCGACAAGCATGCGGAATCTATTAAGCACGAAAAGCTCCAAGAGAATACAAGGACGGAGTTAAACACAAAACGATGGAATTATCGCGCCAGGCCGCACTACGCGGAAAGCTCAAATCCGTACTTAGCCCAAATCTTCTGCGCCTTCTTGTTGGTCAGACAGAAGTCGATGAACGCCTTGGCCTCGTCGGCGTGCTCGGAGCTCTCGGCAACGGCACCCGGATACACGATGGGCTTGTGCGAATCCTCGGGGCACACGAAGGCCTCCTCGATGCCGTCGTAGCGGAAGATGTCGGAGCTGTAGACAAAGCCGGCCACGCAGTCGCCCGTAGAGACGTAAGCTGCGGCGGTGCCGACCTTGTCGGCCAAAGCCACCTTGTCGGCGAGCTCGGGTGCATACTCACCGTCGTCGCCCTCGGTACCGGTGTAGAGCCCAACAGAAGCCAGCGCCTGGTTGGCATACTTGCCGGCGGGAACGGTCTTGGCGTCGCCGATGGCGATTTTGCCGTCCAGGCTCGCGACGTCGGCGATAGCCTCGACCTTGGTGTCGGAGCCCTCGGCACGAATAATCACGAGGTCGTTGACGAACATGTCCTCGCGCGTGTCGGCATCGACGAGCTCGGCGGCCTCGGCATCATCCATAGTGCCCTTAGAGGCCGTGATGAGCACGTCCACCGCAGCGCCGGCGCGCATCTGCTCGACAAGGTCGCCGGACGCCTTAAACTGCGTGTCGGCAAAGGTGGTACCGGTCTGATCGGTGTAGAGCTTCTGAACCTCGGGCAGAGCTTTCTCGAGCGAGTTGGCGGCAAATACCTGCAGCTCGACAGCCTTCTTGAAAGAAGTCTTGGCAGAACCCGCATCGGAGCCGGCCGGCTCAGACGTCTTGTTGCCCGAGCAGCCAGCAAGGCCAAGGCCGGCAGCGGCGACAGCAGAAAGCGAGACGAATCCGCGGCGAGAAACCATATCGAACATGTTCAACCCTTTCGAGCGCTACGCCCGGGCACCCCGCCGCGGGCTTTATCCTGTAATTGAATTATACTTTAGCGCGAATAATGCTTGTGATAAGAAATTATCGTTTGATAATTTCTTATACCGATAGCCGCAAGACGCTCGCGTTGTCGCCGCTTAAAAAAGCGGAGCGACCCATAAGGTCACTCCGCTACAGGCAAGCAGTTTAGCGAGCGTGTCCACCGCCCGCCGCCATGTGGGCCGCGTGCTCCAGCTGGTCGCTCACGGCCTCCCAGCTTTCGCGAGCCGCCTTCGTGGATCCCGGAAAGTTGATGACAAGCGCAGCCCCACGCTGCATGCACACGGCGCGCGAAAGCATGGCACGGCGCGTCTTGGTCATAGAGTATGCACGGATCGCCTCGGCAATACCCGGCACATCGCGGTCGCAGACGGCACGCGTCGCCTCGGGCGTCACGTCGCGCATCGAAAGCCCCGTGCCGCCGCAGGTGATGACCACGTTGGCCTGGCAATCGTCGGCCGCAGCCACAATGGCAGCACCGATCTCGTCAACATCGTCATGCACCACCGTATGCGAGGCAACCGTCCAGCCCTGCGCCGCGACGAGCTCCTCGAGTGCAGCGCCTGCTTCGTCCTGGGCAAGATCGCGCGTATCCGAGCACGTCACGATCGAAATCTTCAACTCCATAGCATTCCTCCTACAGCACGGCGCCCTCGGGCAGATCGACACGGACGACATCCACGACGTCGCCCGGCTCAAGATCGCACGGACCCTCGTTGATGCGCAACAGGCAGTTCGCACGCTGCATGGTTCCGAGCAGCGCCGAGTTCTGGCTGTGCGCCTCGGTGACCGTAAGCTCACCCGTCTGCGCATCGCGCGCAACCGTGGCGCGATCATAGAAGCGTCGGTCCTGTCGCTTCTTCACGCCGTGGGTAAGAACCGCCTGCTGCACGGGACGCGCACCCTCGGCAAAGCCGCGCATCTTGCGAATCGCCGGGCGGGCGAGCATCTCAAAGCCCACGTATGCCGCCGCGGGGTTGCCCGAAAGCCCCAGATAGGGCTTGCCGCCGAGCAGGCCAAACGTAATGGCTTTGCCGGGACGCAACGAAATGCGATCGAACAGCACCTCGCCCTCGCGCTGAACCAGCGCCGTCACGTAGTCGTAGTCGCCAGCCGAGGCGCCACCGCTCGTAATGACAAAATCGCACTCTTGCGCGGCGCGGTGCACAAGCTCGGCAATCGCCCGCTCGTCGTCGGGCGCAATGCCGTAGAACACCGGGTCGGCCCCAGCATCGAGCACCTCGGCCATTAACGCCGAGGAATTGGAATCGCGAATCTGCCCACGCGCCGGCAGTTGGCCGGGCGCGACCAGCTCCGTGCCCAGCGAGATAACGCCCACACGCGGGGCGGCGTGCACTCTAACGTTCGCGTAACCGGCGCTCGCCAGCAAACCGGCGCCGGCCGGGGCCACAACCTCGCCAGCGTGCATCACAACATCGCCGGCATGGGCCTCCTCGCCTGCAGCTCGAACGTTCTCCCCCACCTTAGCCGGTGCCGAGAAGCTCACGTGTGAACCCTCGTTGCCGTCGCCGTCGAGCACCTCGACGATCTCGTATTTCACAACGGCATCCGCACCTTCGGGCACCGGTGCACCCGTCATGATACGGACGGTCTCGCCCGCGCCAATCGCGCCCTCAAACACATGGCCCGCCGCCTCGTGCCCCACGACGGAAAGCGTCACGGGCGTATCGGAGGACGCTTTGGCGAGGTCGTCGGCACGCACGGCATATCCATCCATGGCGCTGTTGGCAAACGGCGAGATATCGATATCGGCCGTGGCATCCTCAGCCAGGGGAAGACCGGCCGCCTGCCAAATCGGGATCTCGACGAGCTCGGTCCTGCGCACCTGCGAAAGGACGATTGCCTGCGCGTCCTCCAGCGGGATGAGCGTCTTAGCCATATACACCTCTTACATGCCACGGCGCGCAACAGTGGCGCCGATTCTTTATGTTTGGTTCAGTATAATCCCCCGCTGCCCGCTCAAGACATGGCCCGCAACGGCAAATACACCTGTCGGCCACGCGCCTTTCGTAACAGAACCGAAACCTGTCAATTGCCTTAAGGCACGGGGTGCCGTCTTATAATGCATGCATCGCAACAATAAAGAGGACGTTATGGCTTTTATCGATAAACGTGAAAATACACTCGACCCGTCTGATGACACCCGTCAGGACACAGACGGCAGGTCCTTCTCTCCGGCCGACTTGATCATCAGCGGTCGCAACCAGCTCACCCGCTCCGAACAGCTCTTGGCCGCCGACACGCGCCGCAATGCCCACAACATGCTCGCGAGCGCCAAACTGCTCGCGCTCGTCGTTGTCGTTTCGCTCGCCATGGGCGTTGCCGCTTGGGCGTTTTTGGCCTCGCTGGATATTGCGACCGATTATCGCGAGAGCCATGCGTGGATCTACGCCCTGCTCCCCGTCGTGGGCGTGGCCACCGCGTGGGTCTACAAGAACCACGGTCTCGCCGCCAAGCGCGGCAACAATTTGGTCATCGACTCCGCCCTGGGCACACGACTCATCCATGCGCGCATGGCCATCCTCACCTTTGTGTGCTCCACGCTCACGCATCTGACGGGCGGCTCGGCCGGCCGCGAGGGCGCCGCGGTGCAGATCGGCGGTACCATCGCCAGCAATGTCTCGAGCCTTGCCCATCTCAAAAAACACGACCACCACGACCTCATGCTCGCCGGTATCTCGTCTGCCTTTGGCGCCGTGTTCGGATCACCTCTCGCCGGAGCTTTCTTTGGCATGGAGATGTGCTTTATCGGCAAGATCGACTACACCGCGGGCATCTACTGCCTGGTCGCCTCGTTTACCGGCTACTTTACGTCACTCGCCCTGGGCACCCAGTACGAGAGCAACGTCATCGCCAGCGTTCCCGACATGACGCCCAGAACGGTTGCCATCGTCGTTATCGGAGCCATTGTCTTTGGCCTGACGGCGCGCCTCTTTGCCTGGTCGGTCCGCACGGTCAAGAACCTGTATGCGCGTTTTATCACCAACTATCTCGTCCGTGCGCTCGTCGGCGCACTCGTGGTGCTTGCGGCCTATGCGTTGCTTGACGCCTGGGAGTATGCCGGCCTTTCCACGTGGCTTTCGGGCGCCGGGTTTGCCGGCACCACCACCCTCGCCGACGCCGCCATCAAGCTCGTCGTAACGGCGCTCACCCTGGGTGCCGGTTTCCAAGGCGGCGAGGTCACGCCCCTGTTTGGCATCGGTGCGGCGCTCGGCGGATGGATTGGCTGCCTCGCTGGACTCGACCCGAGCTTTATGGCGGCCCTCGGCATGCTCGGCGTCTTCTGTGCCGGCCTCAACGTGCCCATCACCACCTGCATGATGGCCATCGACTTGTTCCACGGCACGGCCGCCGGGTTCTTTGTCATCGTGGCCTTTATCAGCTATCTCGCCGGCGGACACCGCGGCGTGTACCCCGCCCAGCGCATCATCTCACCCAAGCGCCGCTCGCTTATTGTGGATGAGGGAGGTACGGTAGCGGATGCTATCGAGCGCCACAACGACCTGATAGAGTAGATGTAATAATCGCCGTGCAGCCACAATCGGGGCTAATTCGACCTGAGCGCGACCGCACTGTCATGTCACACGCCGGGAGTCGCCCCATGCACGCAACTGATTTTGGTCGCACGCTCATCATCGCCAACCCAGCCGCCCAGTCGGGTGCGGCACGCGAAGTTGCCGAGCGCCTGCAACGCTTTTTGGACATGACTGCACGCGCATCCCAGTTTGACCTGGTGTTGACCGAGCGTATGGGACACGCCAAGGAGCTGGCCGCACAGGCTCAGGGCTATCGCACCGTTATCGCACTCGGCGGCGACGGCGTGATTCACGAGGTCGTCAACGGGCTTATGACGCAAAAGGAGGACGCCCGCCCCGCTCTTGCCGTCCTGCCCGTGGGCTCCGGCAACGATTTTGCCCAGACGCTCGGCATCGACGATTTCTCCGGCAAGGATTATGGCGCGCTGCTCACCTGCGAGCTGCAGCGTCAGGACATCGGGCGCATTCGCTCGTGGAGCCCTGCGAGCGGCAGCGGCGAGGCTACCGTTGAGTACTACGACCAGACGCTTTCGGTCGGCATCGATGCCGCCATCGGCCTGGGCACCACCGAGCTGCGCAAAAAGACCGGCTTGACGGGCGCGCCGCTCTACACCCTTTCGGGACTTGAGCAGTTTGGCCTGCGCTACCGCAACTACCCCATGACAGTCAGCTTTGACGGCGCGCCCGCCGAGCGCGTGAGGGCGATCATCATGGCGATTCAGCTTGGTCCTACCTATGGCTCGGGCTATCGCATCTGCCCCGATGCCGACCCCTGCGACGGCATGCTCGACGTCTGCTACGCCTGCGGCCCCGTCCCTCGCGCGGTAGCCCTGCCTATGTTCCTTTCGGCCAAGGACGGCCACCATACCAAGTTGCCACCGGTTCGCATGCGCCGCTGCCGCCATGCCGAGCTAACTTTTGAGGAGCCCGACTACCCCATCCAGGCCGACGGCGAGCCCGTTGACGCCTCGCGCATCGAGGTCGACGTCCTCGGCAGCGCCATCCAAGTTTGGCACCCTACCCGCTAGCAAGGCCAGTGGAACAAACGACTACTCGTCGCTGCCCGGCTTGCGTCGGTTGGCCTTTTTAATGGCATTGAAGTGCTTGTCATTGAGTCTGCGCTGACGAGAGCGCTGGGGCACCTTGGTCTTTACACGTCGACGCGGTGGACGTCCGCGTCGCTCGAGCTCGGCGTGCAGCTTGCGCAGGCAGCTCGCGCGATTTTGGAACTGGCTGCGGCTCTCGCGCGCCGTCACGGTAATCCCTGTGGGCACGTGCTTCATGCGCACCGCCGAGTCCGTCGTGTTCACGCCTTGTCCGCCCGGACCCGTCGCGCGAAACACCTGTACCTCGCAATCGCGCGCCAACTCTTCGGCCGCCATCGCGGCATAGCGCGCATACTCGCACCATCCCATCTTGTTCTCATCCATATCAATACCTCCCCTCATACAAAAAAATGTGACAAAGGGACAGTCCCTTTGTCACATCGCATACCAATCGCTTGTGTTGCGCGCTTAGGCGAAGGTGATCTCGCCGGTCTCGCAGTCCATATCGGCGATACGGGCCAGGCTCTCAACGCGGAAGCCACGCTCGCGGAGCTTATCGCCACCGCCCTGGAAGCCCTTCTCCACCGCAATGCCAATGCCGGATACCTCGGCACCCGCAGCCTCGCAGATCTTGATAAGACCCTCGAGCGCGCAGCCGTTGGCCAAGAAGTCGTCGATGATCAGGACCTTGTCGCCCTCGGACAGGAAGCGCTTGCCCACGATGACCGGATACTCCTTCTGCTTGGTAAAGGAGTAGATGGTCGTAGCATACTGCTCGCCGTCGAGGTTGATGGACTGTGCCTTCTTGGCAAAGACAACCGGCACGCCACCAAAATGCTGGGCTGCGATGCAAGCCATACCAATGCCCGAAGCCTCGATCGTCAGAATCTTGTTGATCTCGACATCCTTGAACAGACGGGCCCACTCAGCGCCCATGTGGTCGAACAGCTCAACGTCGCACTGGTGGTTGAGGAAGGCATCAACCTTAAGGACGTTACCGGCCTTTACGATGCCGTCATGGCGAATACGATCCTCAAGCTCCTGCATGGCGCAACCCCTTCTCGCGGCAACGATGCCGCGCGATTAATAAACGTTGTTCGATAGTCTACCACGGACCGACCCCCGCCCGCCCCACAAGCCGCATCGCACCACAAACCGGTCTTTTTGGGACGGCGCGAATCGTGGCAGACAGTCTCTCAACACACTAATGGCGGGCGCGCATCCTCACCAAACGCACCATGGCGAGCGCAAAACCCACAGCGGCCACAGCCATGAGCACATAGAACACCGAGCGAAAGCCGAACAGGAACACATCCGGACGGCCTGCAACGAAACTGGTCACGGACTCGCCCATCGCCACGCTCATCTGCCCATACAGGATATGCGATGCCGCTGTAATGCCCACTGCCATACCCGCATAGCGCGCCAGGCTACCCAGGCTGCCCGCAAAGCCGAGCGCTTCGCGCGGAGCCGAGCCCATATACAGCGAGTTATTGGGGCTCTGGAAAATCGACGTACCGCACGACATAAACGCGACGCAACACACGATCACAGGGATGGAAGAGTGCTCGTCGAGCGTGCTTACCGCAAAAAGACCGCATACGTACACGCCTAGGCCGACCGCCGTGGGGCCCTCGCAGCCAACGCGGTCCGAAACCGTACCCGAAAGCGGGCCGATAAAGGCATTCACCATCGGCAGCGCCAAAAAGAGTAGTCCAGAGATGTCGGAACCAAAGCCGTGAGCGTCCTGAAAATAGAACGGCAGGATAAACTCGGATGCGCCAATACCAACGAACACGATGAGCATGCAAGCAAGGTTGATGGTGAAGGCCGAATTTGCAAAGCAGCGACGAGCAGCCTCAATCAGGGACATGGGGCGCTCGCCGGCCTCCGGCTTAACATGCGGTAGTGTATAGAGTCCCACGATAAACGAGATGACGCCAATGGGCAGGTTGATGAGGAAGATGCTCTCCCAGGGAAAGCTTGCCACCAGCATGCCGCCGAGCACGGGGCCGCACATCATGCCGAGGGCCACGAAGGTCGCGAGAATACCCATGGCACGACCGCGCTCGCGCGCCGGAAACGACTCGGTGATGATACCCATGTTGTTAGCCATGGCCGCCGCGCAGCCGACGCCCTGCACAATGCGTGCCAGAATAAGAACTTCGAGCGAACTCGAAAGGCCGCAAAGCAGCGAGCCGGCCGTAAAAACGATGACGCCCAGCTGGAATACGCCCACCTTGCCGCGCACGTCGCCCAAGCGGCCAAACGGCAGCATAGCCACGCATGTCGCAAGCAGGTACACCGAGCTCACCAGCTGGATGCGGTCGAGGCCCACGCCCAGCTCCTTTTGCATCACGGGCAACGCCACGGTCACGACGGTCGAATCCAGACACGACATAAACGTCATGATGAGCACGGTAAACAGAATCGCCCATTTGTTCTTGCCATGGGTGTCGCCCTCAAGGGCAAGGTGCTCGCGGCGCAGCTGCTCTGCGGTTTTCTCCATATCCATCCTTTCGAGTGGCACAACGCAAAAAACGGGGCCCCAATCGCCTGCAAAAACGCAATTGGGGTCCCGCCTACGGAATCGGAACTGAAGGTCGCCGAAGCTTTCTGCCAGCATCGGCGCCTTATGCGAACGCTAGCCTAGCACTGCTCGAGCGCCTGCTCAAGGTCGGCAATCAGATCGGCCGTATCCTCGAGGCCGCACGACAGGCGCACCATGTCGGCGGAGATGCCACAGGCGATGAGCTCCTCATCGTTCATCTGGCGGTGTGTGGCATTAGCGGGATGCAGGCAGCAGGTGCGGGCGTCAGCCACATGCGTGGCGATCTGGGCAAGTTTAAGGCTCTTCATAAAGGTCTCGGCCGCCGCGCGACCACCGTTAAAGCCAAAGCTCACGACGCCGCAGGTACCGTTGGGCATGTACTTCTGAGCCAGGTCATAGTACTTGTCGCCCTCCAGGCCCGGATAGCTCACGAAGCGCACCTTGGGATGGCTCTGCAGGAACTTGGCAACGGCTAGGCCGTTCTCGCAATGACGCGGCATGCGCACATGCAGGCTCTCGAGCGAGCTGTTCAGGAAAAACGCCGCCTGCGGGTTCTGCATGGGGCCGAGGTCGCGCATGAGCTGAGCGGTTGCCTTGGTAATGAAGGCACCCTCGCGACCGAACTTCTCGGCATAGGTCACGCCGTGATAGCTCTCGTCGGGCGTGGTGAGACCCGGGAACTTGTCTGCATGGGCCATCCAGTCAAACTGGCCGTGGTCGACGATCACGCCACCCAGGTAGGCCGCATGCCCATCCATGTACTTGGTGGTAGAGTGCGTGACGATGTCGGCGCCCCACTCAAAGGGACGGCACATCACGGGCGTCGGGAAGGTGTTGTCGACCATCAGCGGCACGCCGTGGTCATGCGCGGCCTTGGCAAAGCGCTCAATATCGAGCACGGCAAGGGCGGGGTTGGCAATCGTCTCGCCAAAGACGAGCTTGGTATTGGGCTCAAAGGCTGCCTCCAGCTCCTCATCGGTGCAGTCGGGGGCGACAAACGTGCAAGTCACGCCCATGCGGCCCATGGTGTGGGCGAGCAGGTTATACGTACCGCCGTAGATAGCAGAGCTCGCGACCACGTGATCGCCGGCACCGGCCACGTTAAAGATCGCGAGGAAGTTCGCGGCCATGCCCGAACTCGTGAGCATCGCAGCGGTGCCGCCCTCCATCTCGCAGATCTTGGCGGCGACCAGATCGCACGTGGGGTTCTGCAAACGGCTGTAGAAGTAGCCCGACTCCTCCAGGTCAAACAGCTTGCCCATGTGCTCGGACGTGTCGTATTTCCACGTGGTGGACTGGTAGATGGGCACCTGGCGCGGCTCCGCATCGCCCGGATGATAGCCGCCCTGAACGCACGTGGTACCGATAGTCTGCTCGCACATATCCAACTCCCTTACTTGGGTTTTGTTTTATTCGGTTCACAATACCGCTACCCCGCACCCCTCTCAACCCATCCCGCCGATAGGTTATGGGACAAATTAATCAGGTTTATTTGTCCCAAATCTTAAGAAAGTGTTCGATGGCGAAAAACAATGAGATATGCACTGCGGTCTCGATAAGCGAATGCGCCGGCAAGGGTACCATAGGCGGGTACACCATGAACAAGGAGACAACGATGAAGCAAATCGATACGGCCCAGCTCGACATCACCGCCTGTCAGGCTCAGGCTGCCGAATACCACGCCCGCGGCTTTAACTGCGCCCAGGCTGTCGCTTGCACGCTCGCGCCCGCTGTGGGGCTCGACCCCCAGATCGCCTTTACCCTCACCGAGGGCTTTGGCGCCGGCATGGGCGGCATGACCGAGACCTGCGGCGCCATCTCGGGCGCCGTGGCCATCATGGGCTTTGTGATGAGCGACGGTATGGAGAACCCCAAGACCAAGGGCCAGACCTACAAGCTGTCGCGCGAGATTGCCAAGCGCTTTGGCGAGAAGAACACCACGACCGTCTGCGGCACGCTCAAAGGCGTCGGATCGGACCAGGGTCCGCTCCGCAGCTGCCCCGGCTGCATCGACGACGCCGTCGACATCGCCTGCGATGTGCTAAAGCAGCTCGCCGAGTAAACGGCGACAACATAAAACGACGGCCGGCGCGCTTGGGATTCATCCAAAAGCACGCCGGCCGTCGTCGTTAGAACTCGGCAAATTCGGGAGCGCCGACCTCAATCTCCTCGCGCCCCGCCATAAGCTCGCGCATCTTAACGCAAAACGGCTCCTGCTCCCCCGCCTTAAACACCAAATGAATCGTCACGGCATCCGCGTACTCGGTATCCGAAACCTTGGCACCGGAATCCTGGGCCAAGCGAAGCACCTGCTCATACTGCGGATAGGCCACATGCACGTCAACAGGCACGACACTCGTCATCTCAACGATCTGCCCGGCCTCCTGAGCCGCGGCCACCGCCGCCTGCGTCGCCGCGGTATAGGCGCGTACCAAGCCACCGGGCCCCAACAACGTACCACCAAAATAGCGTGTCACTACGCAGCAAACATTTTTGAGCTCCGCACCGCGCAACACCTCGAGTGTCGGCATACCGCTCGTGCGGCTCGGCTCACCATCATCGCTCTGGCGCTCGCGTCCATCGACCAAAATCCACGCGGGAACATTGTGTCGAGCGTCGTAATGACGCTTGCGAACCATCTCGATAAAGGCATTCGCCTCGTCCTCGGACTCAATATGGACCAGCTGGGCAATAAACCGGCTCTTGCGGTCCACAAACTCGCCCGAAACCTCAATATTCGATTGCAGAGTAAAATAGCTGTCCAACAAAGCCCCTCAACAACAAGCAAAGCAACAAACAGCTTCAATAATACGGCAAAGGCCGTACCGATTGTCAGGGTAACAAAAATGCCAAGTGGGCCTGTAAGCCGGGTTCTGTCGTGAACGGTCATTTATCTTGTCTGCACGTTACCGTGCAGCTCCACGCACGCTACCCGAACGCGAACCGGGCCGGCCCATAGCGTTCCTATTCGCGCTTGCTCCGGATGGGGCTTGCCAAGCCGCCATGTTGCCACGACGCTGGTGGTCTCTTACACCACCGTTTCAGCTTTTCCCTTTACGCCTTGCGGCGCAGGTGGGAGTCTTCTTTTCTGCGGCGCTTTCCGTCGGATCACTCCGCCCGGCCGTTAGCCGGCATCCCGCCCTCTGGAGCCCGGACTTTCCTCACGCGTACTGCAAGCAGCACATCGCGCGACCGTCTGGCCCACTCAGCAGTGCAAGAGTGTAACACACCGTTGCCGCAGGCAATGGCACAACGCAAACGCTCGACACGATAAACCAAGAACCGCCATGCGCTACAATGGTCCTGTCGATGGGCAACGTCGTCAGTCGAGACGCGACCGCGCTCCGCACCCCTCCGTCTACTCGGTGCGTTCCCGCCTCCTCCCCGAGGCGGGATGTCGGCATTTTTTCATGCACCGAAAACCTAATAGCCTGTGGACAGCTCGGACAGCATTGCGCGCGGACGACATCGCGCACCTCAGCAGCAAATGCAAAAAGGGACCCGTCCATTACGGACGGATCCCTTAAAACAAGTGATCGTCAAACCGATTTACTCGGCGTCGGTCTCCTCGTCCTTCTTCTCGGAAGGCAGCGGGGTAACCTCGATCTCGACGCCCAGAGTCTCAGCAGCAGACTTCATGGACAGGGAGATACGACGACGGTCGAGGTCGATTTCCATGACCTTGACCTGAACCTTGTCGCCCACATGGGTGACCTGAGAAGGCTGATCGACGTGCTTGTTGGCCATCTCGGAGATGTGCACCAGGCCCTCGATGCCCTCGCCCAGATCGACGAAAGCGCCGAACGGGACAAGCTTGGTCACAGTGCCCTCGACGATAGCGCCGACGGGGTACTTCTTGACCAGTGCGCGCCACGGATCCTCGGTGGTCTGCTTGAGACCCAGGGAGATGCGCTCGCGGTTGAGATCGACGTCGAGAACCTCGACCTCGACCTCCTGGCCGACCTTGACAACCTCGGAAGGATGGTTGACGTGGTTCCAGGAGAGCTCGGAGATGTGGATGAGGCCGTCGATACCGCCGAGGTCGACGAAGGCGCCGAAGTCGACGATGGAGGAAACGGTGCCCTGGAGACGCATGCCAGACTTGAGCTTGGACAGGATCTCGGAGCGCTCGGCCTTACGGGACTCCTCAAGCACGACGCGACGGGAGAGGACAACGTTGTTGCGGTTGCGGTCCATCTCGATGACGCGGGCCTCGATGCGGGTGCCCATGTAGGAGGTGAGGTCCTTGACGCGACGGAGGTCGACGAGGGAAGCGGGCAGGAAGCCACGCAGGCCGATGTCGAGGATCAGGCCGCCCTTGACAACCTCGATAACCTCGCCCTCGACGTTCTCGCCGGAGTTGAACTTCTCCTCGATGCGGTTCCAAGCACGCTCGTACTCGGCACGCTTCTTGGACAGGACCAGACGACCGTCCTTGTCCTCCTTCTGGAGAACCAGAGCCTCGATGGGATCACCGAGTGCAACGATGTCTGCAGGGTTAGCGTCCTTGCGGATGGACAGCTCGCGGACCGGGATAACGCCCTCGGACTTGAATCCGATGTCAACGAGCACCTCGTCATGCTCGATCTTAACGACAGTGCCGTTAACGAGATCGCCCTCATCAAAGTCGGTAATCGTACCGTCGATGAGGTTGTTCATCTCCTCCTCGTTGACATCGTCAAGAGAGAAAATGGACGAGTTCTGAATCTCACTCAAAGGTGGACCCCTTTCGAACTACGGGGCCCCGATTGCTAGGACCTACAGAAGGGTGCGACAAGCACACAACGTTTAGGAACACTCGGGAGCCGACAGATACTAATGTGACGCTTATGCAATCACGTTCGTATAGGTTACGGGGAAATGAGTTCGATTTCAAGCGTGAACTGCGATTTTTTACTCGTGTGGAGACTTTTTCGTAATCTTATGAACACACGTCTCCGCAACTTGACGATAACCAGCCAGGCATTCGGCTTTGGGGTAAAGTATCCGGAGCCAACGATTCTAGATCGATTTTTCGAGAAAGGTGCCCGCGTGCTCAAAGCAGTCGTTTTCGATATGGACGAAACGCTTCTTAGCATCAACCTCAACGCGTTCATCCTTCGCTATTTTAAGGATGTCTCTTCGATGCTCGCGGATATCGGGCGCCGCAGCCGCGGTGGCACGATGGCACGCCTCGGCACCATCCTGGTCGACCTCAACGCCAATCGCCGCAGCAGCACGGACAATCGCACCAATCTTGAGTTTTACCAAGAAGAGGTCGAGCGCCGATGCGGCATTTGCCTCTCGGACCCACTTATCTACGAGGCGTTTACCTACTACGACCGCGAAGTTCTTCCGTACAAGAATGACGAACTCATCAACGCCCATGCCATGCCGGGCGCACACGCCGCGCTTCAGGCCGTACAGGACGCAGGGCTGCGCTGCGCGCTCTTTACCAACCCCAGCTTTCCGCAGGGGGCCATCGAGTGCCGCATGGGTTGGGGCGACCTGGCCGACGCCCCCTTTGAGCTCGTCACGCACATGGGAAACGCCACCCGCTGCAAGCCTGATGCCACCTACTATCTAGAGCAGCTTCAGGTGATGGGGCTCGAACCGCACGAGGTCCTTATGGTGGGCAACGATCCCAAACGCGACTTCCCTAACCCCGCCTGCGGCATTCAGACTGCCTATGTAGGCCAGGGCAAGCCCAACCGAGTCACCTGGCGCGGAACCATGGAAGGCTTCGCCCGCGACTTTAACGCCGTAGTAGAAGCCTTCTACGAACACCAAGTAGCCGACGAACTGTCCTAGCACACTTGGGTTTTGCCGATCATGATGTTGAGGATCTCGACGTCGGTGTCCTTCATACCCACACGGCCCACGTAGCCCATGCTGGCAATCGTCTGCTCGACGGTATCCTGGATCAAACCCTCGCCGGCACGGAAGCCACGCCCCTGCATGGCCATGTCATGTCCCAGAATCGCCGCATCGACGGCAGCCGAAATCTTGGCGGCACAACTCGCCTTGGCGCCGTCGCACACGATGCCGCCCACGTTACCGAGCGTATTCGAGACCGTCGCGCCAATCTGCTCGCGCGTGCCACCGCACAGCCAGGTAATCGCAGCGCCGGCGCCGCACGCGGCGCAAATAGCACCGCAAAACGCCGAAAGCGCACCAATATAGCTCTTGATATGCACGGCGATAAGATCGGACAGCATCACGGCGCGTACCAGACGCTCGTGGTCGCAACGCAGGTACTCGGCATACTCCATGACGGGCAATGCGCAGGTAATGCCTTGATTGCCCGAGCCGCACACAATGGCGACCGGCAGCGCGCAACCGTTCATGCGGGCGTCGGACCCGGCGGCCGCACGGGCACGGGCACGGCAGGCGACGTCATCGGCACGAGCACCCAGCAGCGTACGACCCACCTCGGCGCCCCAAGCGTGCGCAAGGCCCTCGGCACTGATTGCGCCATTCAGCTCAATCTGACGCTCAACGGCAGCGCGGGCGCCCTCAATGTCACCGTCCTCGATAAAGTCGATGATGGAATCAATGGACATGGGCGTATCGGCGTTATCTGCCGCACGCTCGGCCACCACGCGCTCGGCGCAGGCGGCGCACTCCCCCGCCGACTTGCCGCATACCGGAATACCGTCGAGCGTATGGCACGTGACATTAGTGTGGTGATCGGTAATCTCGACGACCGCGGTATGGCCCCCGGCCGTCGCAGTCACCTTGATGTAGAGGTTGGGCACACCCTCGACAAGCGACACATCGCAGTAGCCGGCGTCGGCGAGGAGCTCGGCCACACGAGCGCGGTCTTCATCGTTAACGCTCTCGAGCACCTCAAGCGCGCTCTTGGCGTCACCGCCCACGGCACCCAGCACGGCTGCAGCTTCAATACCGTGCATACCGCCCGAGTTGGGCACGGTCACGCTCTTAACGTTCTTGATGATGTTGCCCGAGCAGGCAACGTCCATATAATCGGGTTCGCAACCGAGCGTCTGGCTCGCCAACGCCGCTGCATAGGCAACGGCAATAGGCTCGGTGCAGCCGAGCGCACAGACAAGCTCGCGGTTCAAAACATCGCAAAACGCGGCATCACGAAGGGAATCGGTAGGCATAGGTATCTCCTGCTTGCATAACGGGCTGGTCTCTCAAAAAAGTTAGCTCCTTTATTTGATAACAATGCATCAAAAACCGCAACCACGGTTCCGGCGGACGGCGCTCAAGCACAAACTGGCGGCATTCATTCATGAAAAGCAGGTCTTGTTGCATGCTTAAGCGTTTGACCAAAAAACGCCCGAGCGTTTACACAAAAGTCGCGCTATCATGCAGTCGAACGCGGTAAAACCTTTAGCAATTCCGCCGCACGGACCAGAGAGGAACCACTCATGAAGATCGGTATCGGTAACGACCACGCCGCCGTCGAGCTCAAGAACATCATTTCCGAGCACCTGAAGGAGCGCGGCTGCGAGGTCGTGAACTATGGCACCGACACCTCCGAGAGCTTCGACTACCCCATCGCCGGTTACAAGGTGGGCAAGGCCGTGGCCAACGGTGACGTCGACCTGGGTATCTTGATCTGCGGTACCGGCGTCGGGATTAGCCTGGCTGCCAACAAGGTCGAGGGCGTACGCGCCGTCGTGTGCTCCGAGCCCTTCAGCGCCAAGCTCTCCCGTATGCACAACAACACCAACGTGCTGGCCTTTGGCGCCCGCGTCGTGGGCTCCGAGCTCGCCAAGATGATTGTCGACGAATGGCTCGACGCCGAGTTTGAGGGCGGCCGCCACGAGCGTCGCGTCAATCTCCTCAACGAGATCGACCAGACCCGCGGACTAAAGATTGTCGACGAGGCCTAAAGACTTACAAAGCCATACGCTAGCGCCAGCCCCCGCCCGGAAGAAACATCCGGACGGGGCTCTTTAGTAGTTTTCTATGCGTTTACCAAAAATCTACCGGAATAAAAGGGCGCCGCGGTTGGAATTCCGCGGCGCCCAAGCCACACGCTAACAGCTTTAAGGAGTCAAAGCTGGTTTAGCCAAAGAAGCGCTTGATCTCGATCTCGGCGTTCTCCAGGCAGTCGGAGCCGTGGATCACGTTGGCGTTGACATCGACAGCGAAGTCGCCGCGAATGGTGCCGGGCGCAGCATCAAGCGGGTTGGTAGCGCCCATAAGGGTGCGCATCTTGGAAACAGCGGAGAGACCGGAAACGACCATCTTGACGACCGGACCGCTCGTCATAAAGTCGCAGAGACCGCCAAAGAAGGGCTTGTCGGCCAGATGGGCGTAGTGCTCCTCGACGGTAGCGCGCTCGAGCGTGGTCATCTCCATGCGCTCGATGACAAGGCCGCTGCGCTCAATACGAGCAACGATCTCGCCGATCTTGCGGTCGCGCACGGCGTCGGGCTTAATCATGATGAAGGTCTTCTCGATAGCCATAAGGTAGCCTTTCAAGTAGGTTCGCGCGTGCCCAAGTCCCATTCCGGCACCCGCCTGGACTGCATCGTAACAGAGTTTTAGCTGCAGTTAAACAAAAAGCTGTTTATTGAAACGCTGCAATTTATTAAAGCGCTCCATATGTGTCACTTCTGTTTCGAAGCCCGATTAGAGTACCATCCGACCGCTCATCAACCACATCGAACAGAGCGGGCGGTCGGTTGCCACCCGCGAACGTACCCCCTTCACAACCTGCCCAAAGGTCCTACAGAAGTTCTCGACAAGCCCCTCCCCCATAGCAGCAAAATAGGGGCGCCCGCATCAGCAGACGCCCGTAAAGCAAAAACGATTTATCAATAAATGGACAATACGTCTTCAGCCAAACCTCTACTTTGCCCCGTGACCCATCTCGACAACCTTGGTCAGCGATCCAAACACGCCCTCGTCGGCCACGAGCTGCGCCTCGGCACGCTGCAGCTGCACGGCAACGGCGGCAGGAGCGGTGCCGCCCTCGGTCGTGCGCGCGGCAACGATCGACGGGATGTCGAGTGCCTCGGTAATATCGCGCTCAAAGAGCGGGCTTGCCTCCTGGAACACCTCAAACGGCAGGTCCTCAAGATTGCAGCCGCGCTTCTCACACATCAGGACCAGATGGCCCACCACGGCATGCGCCTCACGGAACGGCAGGCCACGCTTGGCCAGGTAATCGGCAACATCGGTGGCGGCAAGATGACCCACACCGCACTCGCGCGCCATGGCATCCTCGTTGACGGTCCAAGTCGAAATCATACCGGCCATAACCGACAGGCACTGCATGAGCGTGTGGGCGGTATCGAGCGCGCCCTCCTTGTCCTCCTGCAAGTCCTTGTTATAGGCCAGCGGCAGGCCCTTCATGGTCACAAGCAGCTGCACCAGGTTGCCATACACACGGCCGCTCTTGCCGCGGATAAGCTCGGCAAAGTCGGGGTTCTTCTTCTGCGGCATGATGGACGAGCCGGTGGAGTACGAGTCAGAAAGCGTAATAAAGCCAAACTCGGAGCTCGACCACAACACGATCTCCTCGGAAAGACGCGACAGGTGCATGGCCATGACGGAGCCGGCGTAATGCAGATCGAGCAGGAAATCACGGTCGGAAACCGCATCGAGCGAGTTGGGAATCACACCCGCAAAGCCAAGCTCGGCAGCCGTCATCTGGCGATCGAGCGGATAGCTCGTACCGGCAAGCGCGGCAGCACCCAGCGGGCAGTTGTCGGCGGCATCAAAGGCGGCCTTCAGGCGCGTAAAGTCGCGCGCGAACATCCAGGAATACGCCAGCAGATGATGTGACAGCAGCACGGGCTGAGCGTGCTGCATATGCGTGTAGCCCGGAAGAATCACCTTGTCGTACTTCTTGGCCGCATCCACCAGCACATGGCGCAGCTCAAGATTGGCCTCCATGAGCTCCTTGGCCAGCGCCTTGACGCCCAGGCGCGTATCGGTCGCCACCTGGTCGTTGCGCGAACGCCCAGTATGCAAGCGCTTGCCAGCCTCGCCGATACGACGCGTCAGCTCGCTTTCGATGGACATATGAATGTCCTCGTCGTTGATATCAAAGGTGAAGTTGCCGGCATCGATATCCTGTTCGATTCCGGTCAGGCCCTCGGCAATCGCCTGCTCGTCCTCGGCGCTGATAATGCCCTGGGCCGCCAGCATCTTGGCATGTGCCTTAGATCCGGCGATATCCTGCTTATAGAGATGTTTGTCAACCGGCAACGACGCGCCAAACTCCTGCGTGACCTCGGCCACGCCTGCCTCAAAACGACCGCCCCAAAGAGCCATGGAACCGTCCCCTTTCATCAAATCCCAAAACAAGCGCCCAAAGCAATGCGCCCTGTCGCTAAAGCGATTTCTCAACCGCTAGTTTTGCATATTCCCCACCATGTGCGAGGCCATATAGCTAATTTGCAAAGAAGTGACGCGCCATGCACTTGGCGCCCAACGTCTCCCTCCGAATGTTGCCCTGCGAACCATCGATCCAGGCCTTTAGGCTCATAGGAACGTCCTCGACCTTTGCAGCATCGAACTCGGGCGCGAGGGCAAGTAAAGCATGCGCGATAGCATTGAACATAATGGATACTCCCCATATATATAGGCGCAGGGCCGTCAAATTGATAGGAGGAGCCCCGCCGGACAACCCCGGCGGGGCTCGGACTCAGCCGCAGACGCGGCATCATATATGCGGGCGGAACGTAGGGGCCACCGATGTTAAGAAGTGTCAGCAAGCATAACGAAAGGTAGGGACCCCATGCGCCCGTTATGTATCACGCGGATGGGCCGCGCGGATACCAAAGGAAGGAGGCGCTAGGCCTGGGCGGCAGCAGAGCTGGGGCCCTGGACCTTAGCCCACGTCTTGAGCGACAGCGTATCGATCTCGATAAAGCCGGCGCTGGCCTTCTCGTCAAACGTAGTGTCGCGGTCGTAGGTAGCCAGACCGTAGTCATACAGGCTAAACGGGCTCTTGCGGCCGACGACATGGCAGTTGCCCTTAAAGAACTTCAGACGGACGGTGCCGGTCACGAACTTCTGGGTGTCGGCCATAAAGGCATCGAGCGCGTTTTTGAGCGGGCTGTACCACTGGCCGTTGTACACGGCGGTGGCCCAATCCTGCTCGAGCTTAATCTTGGTCTTGAGCAGGTCGCCCTCGACGCAGATGTCCTCGAGCGCCTTGTGGGCGGTGATGAGCGTCAGGGCGCCAGGAACCTCGTAGCACTCGCGACTCTTGAGGCCCACCAGACGATCCTCGACCAGGTCGAGACGGCCAAAGCCGTTGTCACCAGAGATCTTGTTGAGGGCGATGACGATCTCGGAGAGTTTCATCTTCTTGCCGTCGACGGCGACGGGCTTGCCCGCCTCAAACTCAATCTCGGTGTAGGTCGGGGTGTCCGGCGTGTCCTCGGGGTTCTTGGTCATAACCCAGGCGTCGTCGAGCGGCTCGTTCCAGGGATCCTCCAGGTGACCGCACTCGATGGCGCGACCCCACAGGTTGTCGTCGATGGAATAGGGGTTGTCGTTGGCGCCCTCGGGAACCGGCACGTTGTGGGCGTGAGCATAGGCAACCTCATCGGGACGGCACTTCAGATCCCACTCGCGAACCGGGGCGATAACCTTAAGCTCGGGGTCGAGGGCCTTGACGGCAGCCTCAAAACGAACCTGGTCGTTACCCTTGCCGGTGCAGCCGTGGGCGACGTAGGTCGCGCCAAACTCGTGAGCGACCTCGACAAGCTTCTTGGCGAGCAGCGGGCGGGACAGGGCGGAGAGCAGCGGATACTTGTTCTCGTACATAGAGTTTGCGGCGATGGCCTTAGTCAGGAACTCATCGGAGAACTCGTCGCGCAGGTCGAGCACCTGGCAATCGAGAACGCCCAGGTCGAGGGCCTTCTGCTTCTTGGCGTCCAGACCGGTCTCCTCCTGGCCCACGTTGCCGCAGACACAAACAACATCGAGATTCTTCTCGTCCTGGAGCCACTTGACACATACGGATGTATCAAGACCACCGGAATATGCGAGAACGACTTTTTCCTTGCTCATGGCTGTTTCCTTTCGCCCTTGGTAGCTAGTTAGAACATCGGTCAGTTGCAAGTCATTTCGAGGTCAAAAAACCGTGCAATATCAGGTTAAATAGCAAAAAGCAGCACAGCATGCCCTAGAAACATGCAGCAATGTCGTGCTAAAACCCAACGACCTCAAAATGACTCTGTTGGGGCATTTAGCCCCATGCGGACAGAGACGATTGTTATCGTCGTCGGGAAATTGCGCGCTGGCGTCGGATGGCATTGTCTGCAGTAGTGATGATCTTTACGAACTGCATCTGCCTCTCCTTTCACCTATCGCCGGGCGCAATTCTAATATCGCAAACGGTACCTTTTCCTCGGTAAGCGGTGCTTTTGCCGTCTCCGTTTTCGATGGTCGCTATATTACGCTAAAGTGCCTGCTGTACAAGCGACAAATTCAAATTTCTGAAAAGTTTTTTCATTAGTTTGTGAATTGCAGTGCAAGTACGCACCATTCCTGCGAAAATACGCTCGATTACATAGCAGAGGGTCATTACGCCCGAAACAATCTGGAAACGGAAAGGCGCATTTATGCAGACTTATGAATCAGACGCCAACATCGGCAACATTAAACTCATCGCCGTCGACATGGACAAGACGCTGCTCACCGACGAGCGCGTGTTGCCGCAGGGTCTTGATGAGCGTCTGGACAAGCTCGCCGACGCCGGCATCGTATTCTGCCCCGCCAGCGGACGCCCCGCCCCCAAACTCGAGGAGATGTTTGAGGACATCAAGAGCCGCATCGCTTTTTGCCCCGATAACGGCGCGTGCGTTATCTACCGCGGCAACTATATCTATAAGAGCACTATCGACGTGGCGCTGTATCAGCAGGTCTTGAGCCGCGCCTCGGAGGATTCGCGCGCTGTCCCCGTCCTGTGCTGCTTCGACGAGTTCTATGTACTTGCCCGCGATCATCAATACCACGACGAGATCAGCGTCTACTACAACACGATCAACTACGTCGATAGCTTTGAGGGCATTGACATCGAGTCTAACAAGATTTCGATCTTCTTCCCCGCCTACGATGCCGAGCCAGCGTTTCGCGAGGACTACAGCCCGGCATTCTCGGACCGACTCTATGTCACCAATGCTGGCCGCGAGTGGATCGACTTTATGAACCTGGGCGTCGACAAGGGGTCGGGCGTAGCACATCTCTGCGAGCGCCTGGGCATCGATATCGCCGACGCCGCTGCCGTGGGCGATACGTACAACGACATCCCCATGCTGGAGCGCGTCGGGCATAGCTTTATCGTGGACAATGCCGAGGAGCACATGAACGCGCATGCCAAATGGCGCATTCCGAGCAACAACGACGGGGGCGTACTGACGCTCATCGACGCCATCCTGGCGGCTCGGTAACGTGGCTCGTCGGACCTGGCCGGGCGGCGCGGATTAGTTTTTCGTTCGGTCAGGTCCTGGGCTCGCTCGGAAAGCACATTAAGTGCTTTCCGGCTCGTGCGGAATCTACGAAAAACTAATCCGCGCCGCCCGGCCAGGTCCTAGGTTTACTTTCCTGCCGCCAAGATGGCGTCTTGAGTGTCTAGATACTTAGCTGAAATGATTTGAGCAGAGGGGAGCTCCTTGTTGGGAGGGGCTCCCCTCTGTTTTGGTTACTGTGGGTCAAATTAATCAGTAGTGTTTGTCCCAAATCTTAAGTATGTGGGGGCTTGCGTCTTGGGCGAGCTTGCCTTACGGAGTGCTTCCCTATTTCGCGTCGGCCCAGGTTATGCCGGTGCTGGCTTCGGCGATCAACGGTACGCGGAGGTCTACGACGTGTTCCATGACGTCGCGGACCATGGTGGTTAGGCGCTCGACTTCGTTGACGGGGCACTCAAAGTCCAGTTCGTCGTGTACCTGCAAGATCATGTGGGCGGCAAAACCCTCTTCTTCCAGGCGGCGGCTTACGCGGGCCATGGCGATCTTGATGATGTCGGCGGCGGTGCCCTGCATGGGGTGGTTCATGGCCGTGCGCTCACCAAAGCCGCGGAGCTGTGGGTTTTTGGCCTTGAGCTCGGGAATATGGCGTCTGCGGCCATACATGGTCTCGGCATAGCCCGTCTGCTTGGCTCGCGCCACCACATTGTCGAGGAACGTGCGCACGCCCGGGTAGGCCTCGTAGTAGCGATCGATCATATCGCGCGCCTCGGCCATCGAGATGTGCAGCGACTGCGACAGACCATAGGCCTGCTGACCGTACACGATGCCAAAGTTCACGGCCTTGGCGCGGCTACGCAGGTCGGGTGTCACCTCGGACACCGGCACGCCAAATACGCGCGCGGCCGTCTCGGCATGGAAGTCCTCGCCCTCGTTGAAGGCGCGCACCAGGTGCTCGTCACCCGAAAGATGCGCGAGCAGGCGCAGCTCGATCTGCGAGTAGTCCACCGCCAAAAAGACGCTGCCCTCGCCCGCCGAGAACGCCGTCTTGACGGTACGCCCCAGCTCCGAGCGCGTCGGAATGTTTTGCAGATTGGGGTCGCTCGAAGACAAACGCCCCGTCGCGGTGATGGTCTGGTTGTACGTGGTGTGCACACGCCCGTCACCACGGCGCAGCGGGCCCAGCGTGTCCAGATAGGTCGACTTAATCTTGGACTTCTCACGCCAGTCCAAAATCAGGCGCACGATCTCATGGTCGCGGGCAAGGTCGCTCAGCACCTTGGCGTTGGTCGAATAGTAGCCGCGCTTGGTCTTTTTGAGGCCCTTGGTCGGAAGTCCCATAACATCAAACAGCACGTGCGAGAGTTGCATGGGGCTGCCGATGTTAAAGGTCTCGTCGCCGGCCAGGTCGCGAATGCTGCGCTCGACATCGGCAATCTGGGTCGCCAGGCCCTCGGACAGACTGTGCAGGCGGTCGGGGTCCACGAGCATGCCCGCGCGCTCCATCTTGGCAAGCACCGGCACGAGCGGCATCTCGATCCCATCGAACACGTTGGCGGCGTTCTCGCGGGCCATGCGGTCACGCAGCGGTGCAACCAGCGCCAGCGTCAAGGCCGCCGTGCGAGCGGCGGGCGCAGGAGCGTCCTCGCCAGCACCCTCTGCGCCGCGCGCCGCAGGCAGCGCCATCTGCAGATACGTATCGGCCAGATACACCTCGTCAAACTCGGAGCGGTCGGAATCCAACAGGTAGGCGGCAACAACGGTATCGAAGATGCGCGTGGAATCGACTGCCAGCGGATCCATGAGCTCGAGCTCAGAAGAATCGATGGGCGAAAGCTCATGCAGAAGCGCCTTCATATCCGGGCTCGCCACACGGCCTTCCATAAACAGACGCGCGAGCACGCCGGCAATCACGCCGTGGGCGAAGTTGAAGCCCTCAACCTCAGCCGCCGCACCACTGTCGCCCTCCTCGAGCGCAAACAGGCCCTTGGACGTCGCCAACCACAGCGTGCGCGTCAGCCCAAAGAGCGCGCCCTCTTCCTTGTCATCGTCCACCACGGCGGCGACCCACTCGCCGGCATCAATCACGCGGGAGACCTCAGCCGCAACGGCACCAAGCGCGCCAGCATCGCCGGCGGCTGCGCGCAAAACGGCGGGAATCTCAAACGTGCTGGCAGCTGCCCCGCCCTCGCCGCCGATCAGCGCCAAGAAACGGTTCTGCATGGCGGTGATACCAAGCGTGCCCAGCGCCGCGGAAACCTCATCGGCGGAAAACGCCGGGAAGGACGTCGCCTCAAAATCGAGCTCAACGGGTGCATCGGTGCGGATGGTCGCCACCTTACGGCTCAGCAGCGCGTCGTCGATGTGTGCGCGCAGGTTTTCTCCCATCTTGCCCTTGACCTCGTCAGCATGCGCGATGACCTCGTCAAGGCTGCCGTACTGCGCGATGAGCGCACTCGCCTTTTTGGGGCCGATGCCCGGTACGCCGGGAATGTTGTCCGACGTATCGCCCTTCAGACCGTAAAAATCGGGCACGAGCGCCGGCGTGATGCCGTGATACAGGTCGTCCACGCTCTCGGGCGTCATGATCGCCACGTCGGACAGGCCCTTGCGAGTCGAGACCACGTTGACGTGCTCGGTCACGAGCTGATACATGTCGCGGTCGCCGGTCACCAGCAGCATGTCGCAGCCGGCCTCCTCGCCCAGGCGCGCCATGGTTCCCAGGATATCGTCGCCTTCCCAGCCCTCGGACTGCAAAATGGGCACGTTGAGCGCGGCGAGCAGCTCCTTGATCATGGGGAACTGCGCGTGCAGGTCGGGGTCCATGGGCGGGCGCTGCGCCTTGTACTGCGGCAGCATCTCCATACGCACGCGCGGCTTGCCCTTGTCAAACGCCACGACAACGCCGTCGGGATTAAAGGCATCGATCATCTTGAGGAACATGTTCAGAAAACCAAAGATCGCGTTGGTGGGGCGACCGTCCGGCGCGTTCATGGTCGGCGGCACGGCGTGGAAGGCGCGATGCATGAGCGAGTTGCCGTCGATGACGGCAAAGGTACGGCGCTTTTCAGACATATTGAATACCTCGCTTTGGGCTGGGCACGGTTTGCTCACACCAGTTTACACGCTCCCCGCCCCGCGGCCACCGCACATCAGGCTTCCCTGCCGCCGCGGGCCCGCGCGTGATACGATGGCTCACGGTACATCAACCAGCACGATCGATCCGAAAGGAGCCTGCGTCATGGAGCGTCCCAGCGCATGGAAAAAGTACACGCCACAGCAGATCGAGGAGCTCGAGGAGCTTTGCCGCGGCTATAAGCAGTTTTTGAGTGAGAACAAGACCGAGCGCCTGTGCGTCAAGGCCGGTATCAAGATGGCCGAGGAGGCGGGCTACGTCAATCTGGAGACCGTGATCGCCGAGGGCCGCGCGCTCAAGGCCGGCGACAAGGTGTACGCCGCCAACCACGGCAAGGACCTCATGCTCGTCAACCTGGGCACCGCCCCGCTCGAGCAGGGCTTTAACATCCTGGGCGCCCACGTGGACTCGCCGCGCCTAGACCTCAAGCAGAATCCCGCCTTCGAGGCCGGCGACATGGCCTACCTCGACACGCACTACTATGGCGGCGTCAAGAGCTACCACTGGGTCGCTTCCCCGCTCGCACTCGTGGGCGTCATCTGCAAAAAGGACGGCACCACCGTCGACATCAACATCGGTGACAAGGCCGACGACCCGGTCTTTACCATCTCCGACCTGCTGATCCACCTCTCGAGCGAGCAGATGGCCAAGCCCGCCAAGGACGCCGTCGACGCCGAGATCCTCGACGTGATCGTGGGCGGCCGCCCCGTCAAGTTTGACGAGGACGACAAGGACGCTCCCAAGGAGCCCGTCAAGCAGATGTTCCTGGATATCCTCAAGGAGCAGTACGACGTCGAGGAGGAGGACTTCCTCTCCGCCGAGATCGAGGTCGTGCCCGCCGGCCCCGCCCGTGACATGGGCCTCGACCGCTCCATGATTCTGGGCTATGGCCACGACGACCGTGTCTGCGCCTATCCGTCCATGCTCGCCCAGATCAACGTCGCCAACATGGAGCGCACGAGCATCACACTCATCGTCGACAAGGAGGAGATCGGTTCCGTGGGTGCCACCGGCATGACGAGCCGCTTCTTCGAGAACACCGTCGCCGAGATCATGACGCTCGCCGGCGAGGATAGCCCGCTGGCCCTGCGCCGCGCGCTCGCCCGCAGCCGCATGCTCTCCTCCGACGTGTCCGCCGGCTTCGACCCGGGCTACGCCGGCAAGTTCGAAACCAAGAACGCAGCCTTTATGGGTCGCGGCCTGTGCTTTAACAAGTACACGGGCAGCCGCGGCAAGGGCGGCTCTAACGACGCCGACGCCGAGTATGTGGCCCTCATCCGCGACATCATGGACGAGGCCGGCGTGGACTTCCAGACCTGCGAGCTCGGTCGCGTCAACGCGGGCGGCGGCGGCACCATCGCATACATCATGGCTAAGTACGGCATGAACGTCATCGACTCTGGCGTTGCCGTCCTGTCCATGCACGCCCTGTGGGAGGTCGCTAACAAGGCCGATATCTACGAGGCCTATCGCGGCTACAAGGCCTTCATCGAGCGCGCGTAACCAACCCTTCATCAGTTGCGGTGAAATACAGACTAAACTGGCCCATAAACGGCCAAAACAGACCGTATTCCACCGCAACTTCCTTTTTGGCAGAGGAGAGTCCATGCTGCAGGTCGTCATTTCGCCCGCCAAGCAGATGTGCGCGGCCCAAGATGCTTTTGAAGTCCTGGGCATTCCACCCTTTGCGCGCGAGACGGCTCGCCTCCACCGCGCACTGCTAGATATCGAGCGGAATGAAGGCAGCGACAGCCTGCAGGCGCTATGGAACGTGAGTGACAAACTGCTGGGGCCTTGCCTCAACACCCTGCATGAGTTCGGGCCCATCCTGAAAAACGGCGATCTCGACAATCCCGCACTCGCCTGTCACCTCTCCCCTGCCGTCATGTCCTACCACGGCATTCAATACCAGAGCATGGCGCCCGAGGTGATGGATTCCGCGCAGCTCGCATGGCTGCAAAGCCACCTGTGGATCCTCTCTGGCCTCTACGGGTGCGTTCGCCCCTTTCATGCCGTCGAACCATATCGGCTGGAGATGGGCGCGAAGCTCGCCGTTGACGATGCCCGAGACCTCTATGCGTTTTGGAGCGACAAGCTCGCGCGGGCTATCGCCCCGGCAGGCTCAAACACCACGATCGTCAACCTCGCCAGCGTAGAGTACGCCAAAGCCGTTCTGCCCCATCTCGCGGGCGACGCCACGGTCGTCACGTGTCTCTTTGGCGAAGGCATCCGCAACGGTAAGCCCATCCAGCGCTCGACCGCCAGCAAAAAGGCACGTGGTTCCATGGTGCGCTGGATGGCAGAAAACAAGCTCGAGGATGTAAGCGGGCTCACCGCGTTTGACGTTGGTTATCGTCACTTTCCCGAGCTTTCAAATAAGAACACTTTGGTCTTCCTGAACGAACAGACCTTGTAGGACCACCGCTACTTTTGAATGTGCTGCCTAGGCACGGCGTCTATTCCGCCAAGCCGTCGGCTTTGGCAACTTCGTTTGTCGAGCCATCTTGGTAGGTAATCTTAACGTGCTCTACCTCGGACACCGCAGCACCCGATGGGGGCTCCAAGCGCCATTCCGTCAGCGCGATATCCATAGTCGTAGGCACGTCGCCCTGATTCTTGAGCTTCACCGTCAGCGTTTTGAGCGCCGCATCATACGTCACGCGTTCGATTTCCTCACCAGGAATAGACCCACCGCTCAGCTGAAGCTGGACAAATCCATCGCGCGAATACCAATAGTCGCCCGGCGCGGCAACGGTATTGCCGCCCGTAACCTTCACTGTCATGATCGGCAGGGCATCGTCGGCCTCGAACTCCCATGCTGCGCCGCCGTGACCGCCAAACGTCCAGATACAAAAGGCAATCACCAGCACGGCAAGCACCGCAAAACCAATCGCGACAAGGCCATGGTGCGCACGGCTTTCCTCGGCCGATACATCCCATTGCGTCTCTCGATATAGATGCTTGTCTTCCATGTTCGCCTCCCCACAGGCACGCTCGTTATGCCAATCGTACCCATTCGAGCTATACTTGAGCCCATTACATAAACGGGGAGCTTGCAGGACAAGACGGCAGGCTGAGACTGGGCGCGCCCGCCCTGACCCGCAAACCTGATATGGGTAATGCCAACGAAGGGAGCCGTGCCAATGAGCACACAGACCGAGCCCAAGCTCGTCACGCAAATCGACTTCGCCCGCGCCGGGCAGATCACGCCGCAGATGAAGGAAGTCGCCGAGCGCGAGCATCGCGACCCCGAGTACATCCGCGAGCGCGTGGCCGACGGCCGCATCGCCATTCCCGCCAACATCGTGCATATCAAAAAGGGCATGCGCGCCTTTGGTGTCGGCGAGGGCCTGTCCACCAAGGTCAACGTCAACCTGGGCATCTCGGGCGACAAGGCCGATGCCGCCGAGGAATGGAAGAAGGTCAAGATCGCCGAGGACTTTGGCGCCGACGCCATCATGGACCTTTCCAACTCGGGCAAAACGCGCCAGTTCCGCCAGCAGCTCATCGACGAGACGCCGCTCATGGTGGGCACCGTCCCCATGTACGACGCCATCGGCTACATGGAAAAGCCGCTGGTCAAGCTGACCAAGGACGACCTGTTCGAGGTCGTGCGCGCGCACGCCGAGGATGGCGTGGACTTTATGACCATCCACTGCGGCATCAACAAGTCGGTCACCAAGACCTTTAAGGAGACCGGCCGCCTGATGAACATCGTCAGTCGCGGCGGCTCGCTACTGTTTGGCTGGATGGAGGTCACCGGCAACGAAAACCCCTTCTACGAGTACTTTGACGAGCTGCTCGAGATTTGCCACGAGTACGACGTGACGATTTCGCTCGGCGACTCCTGCCGCCCGGGCTGCCTCTACGACTCCAACGATGCCACCGAGACCGCTGAGATGATCGAGCTGGGCAAGCTGTGCAAGCGCGCTTGGGCCGCCGGCGTCCAGGTCATGGTCGAGGGCCCGGGTCACATGGCGCTCGACGAGATCGCCGCCAACATGAAACTGCAGAAGCGCCTGTGCCACAATGCCCCGTTCTATGTGCTCGGGCCGCTGGTGACCGATATCGGCGTGGGTTACGACCACATCACCGCTGCCATCGGCGGCGCCATCTCCGCCAGCTCCGGTGCCGACTTCCTGTGCTACGTGACGCCGGCCGAGCACCTGTGCCTGCCCAACGCCCAGGACGTGCTCGATGGCCTCATGGCCACTAAGATTGCCGCGCACGCCGCCGATATCGCCAAGAAGGTGCCGCACGCCCGCGACATGGACGACAAGATGGGCCAGGCACGCCGCAAGCTCGACTGGGATGCCATGTGGAAGTGTGCTCTCGACCCGGTCACCGGCAAGAAACGCTACGAAGAATCCCCCGCCGCCACCGAGGGCACCTGCACCATGTGCGGCAAGATGTGCGCCGTCCGCACCGTTAACAAGGTGTTCGAAGGCACGACGATCGACCTCGGCATGGAGGACTAACTCGTCACCGGAGCCACAATCGGTAACATGGTGTTCGTCAATTGTTGACGTGTGAACATTTGCTTACATTTGCGTAAAGATTGCATCGCCCGCCCGGGTTCGACATAGAGTCGGCCCGGGCATCTTTATAATGCTGGCTTAAAGACCCATTTGATTCCGACCGAACAAGGGAGCAAACATGGATCGCAGTAAGGTACCTGCCGTCCTGTCCATCGCAGGATCCGATTCCAGCGGTGGCGCCGGCATTCAGGCCGACATCAAGACCATCACGGCGCACCGCCTGTATGCCGAGACGGCCATCACCGCCATCACCGCACAAAACACGCTCGGTGTCACCGCCGTGCAGAATATCTCCCCTGATATCGTCGCTGCGCAGATCGACGCCGTATTTGACGATATCCGCCCCAGCGCCGTCAAGATCGGCATGGTTTCCTCTGCCGAGATTATCGAGGTTATCGCCGACCGCCTGAGCGCCTGGAACGCGACAAACGTGGTCGTCGACCCCGTCATGGTAGCCACCTCGGGCGCACGGCTGATTGCCGAAGATGCCGCCGAGGCGCTCACCCGCCGCCTGTTCCCGCTGGCGACCGTTATCACGCCCAACATTCCCGAGGCCATGGCCCTGCTTGACTACGAGGTCGACTCCGAGCGCACACAGCAAAATGCTGCCATGCTCCTCACCCGCCGCTTTGGTTGCGCATCCCTCGTTAAGGGTGGGCATCTTGTCAACGAGGCCAACGATGTATTGGCCGAACCCGCGCCACTCGATGACGAGGGCAACCATCTGGGCGATCCGCTCACCACGTGGTTCCGCCACAAGCGCATCGAGACCGACAACACACACGGCACCGGCTGCACGCTTTCGTCCGCCATCGCCTGCGCGCTGGCCCAGGGCATGGATCTTGCCGATGCCGTCAATGCCGGCAAGGCATACCTGACAGGCGCTCTGGCCGCCGGCCTGAACATGGGCAAAGGCTCCGGCCCTGTCAACCACATGTGGCAGTATTAAGATTCGCAGCCCAAAACCGCCGCAAAGGACACCTTTGTGGCGGTTCCTGCATATATCTCGATCTGTAACAGATAGGGATGATTTAGCCGCCCAGATGTTACAGATCGAGACAAACGACCGATATCGACCTAAATAATCTTAATCTGTAACATCTAGCCCGTTTCCGGCCTTGGAACTGTTACAGATCAAGACAAAGCAGCGAAACAAGCCGCCGCAAGGGAAACTTTTGTACCGCTTTGGGTCGCGCTACTCACCGAGCATCTCTTGGAGCTTGGCTGCCACGGCATGTCCCAAGCTCTCGTGGCTTTCGGGCATCATATGCAGATAGTCGATATCGCCCGGCTCGGCAAACTCGGCGGCATTCAAAAAGTCGCAGCCAAACTGCTCGGCCACGTGCGCATAGTACTCGCCAAAATGTTCAGATGCCTCGACGGAACGCTCGTCAAAATCGGTCATATATACATCGGCGATCTGCGGCTTGATCTTGATAGGAGCCATCAGCAGGATGCGCGGGCAAGGCGCAGCGTCGGTCCACGGAAACGCGCGGACGGCGCGAATCAGCGCCATGGCGCCACGGGCGATATCGGAAGCTGTCACGTTAAAGACCGTCTTACAGTCGTTGGTGCCCAGCATGATCACAATGGCGTCCAGCGGCTTATGAGCCTCGAGCAGCATCGGAAGCGCGCGAATGCCGTTGAGGTTAGTGTCCAGATGGCACATGTCGTCGCGTACCGTCGTGCGGCCGTTGAGGCCTTCTTCAATTACATGCCAGCCCTCGCCTAAGTCACGTTGGACCACGCCACACCAGCGCACATCCTGCGCATAGCGCACCGCGGTACCGTCGCGCATGCCCGCCGGATCGTAACCATAGGTGTTGCTGTCACCAAAGCACAGAACGTTTTTCATCGTAAGCTCCCCACTCAATAAAAAGCCGACAGGAGCAGCCTCTCCCGTCGGCTCGGTATATCGCATCACGAGCACCGTTTACAGGTACTTGCGCCAGTCGTCGTCATCCTCGTCATCCTCGGCAGCGGCCTGAGCCTGCTCGGCGGCACGGGCGACTGCGGCGCGGGCGGCAACCTGAGCATAGGACTCCTCGTTTCGCTCGGGGAAGTTTGCCAGCACGTGCTCGAATTTGGCGAAGTCCTCGTCCCAGCGCGTAGAGGGCACGGCAAAGAAGACCTGCTTGACCTTGAAGTCGCCCGATGCGAGCTCCTTGCGGAAGAGCTCGGCCACGGCCTCGGCATCAAAGCCGTTGTTGTCGCAGCCCCATGCGCCCAGCACGAGCTTCTCGCGACCCAACTCGTCGCAGATGGCGAGCACAAAGCGAATGCGGTCGCGCAGGGCATCCAGCAGAGCATCGTCGCTCACGCGATACTCCTGGCGGGCGCGCTTAACGTTGGGCGCGGCGGCCACGATCACGTCGGCGTATGCATGCACGTGGTTGCGGTCGAAGCGCACCGCAGGCACCACTAGGGCACGGTTACGATAGAGCTCGCAGTTGATGTTGCGGCGACGGTTCTCGCCGTACCACTTACGCTGCCTATCGAGAACGTTGTACAGATACGAATCGGCGCACAGCGTGGCCTCCTGGCCCAGATAACCCTGAATATATCCACCGCCCGGATTGGTAAACGAGGCAAAGGCGAGCACGGCCATGTCGCAGAACTGCGCATAGCCGCGACCGTTATCGAGGATTGCCTGCGTGGCGGAGGCATCAAGCACAGTGACCTCGGGCAGGACCGGAGCGGGCTCCTCAGCAGGCGCGGACTCAGCTTCGGCGATTTCCTCGGCAGGCTCCTCGACGGGCTCGGGCGCCGCCTCGGTCTCGGGCGCTGCCTCGACCTCGGCAGTCTCCGCGTTCTCGACGTCCTCGGCGACCTGCTCTTCGGGGGCCACAGCAGTCTGAACCTTGGCCTTCATCGCCGCGACAAAGCCGGCGGGCATGCCGTCAAACTCGCGAACACCAGCAAGCGAACGCTCGATATCCTTGGCGCAGGCCTCGGACACAGTCATCACATGGCGCTCGGCGGCCTTGGCACGGGCCTCGCGCTTGGGATTGGGCTGACCCGCTCGGTTGGACCTGCGGTTACGGTTCCTGTTGTCGACGTCTGCCATACATGGCCACCTTTCCTGTCGCTGCCGCTATCGGCTTTTCCCATCCATGATACCCCGCCGCGCACAAAAAAGACGGCCCCGAAGGACCGCCTTTCGCATCGTTTTACCGTGTCCGGCAGAAAGCATCGCAATGCCGCGCTTTAATCGCGACGGCCGAGGATGTTCAGGATGCGTAGGAACACGTTGATAATGTCCACGAACAGATTGGACGCCATGAGCACCGCATTGGGCAGCGTAGGCGGCACCGTCGTGGCCACATAGGTGTCGTAGCCAATAAAGCCGGCAAACACCACAATCACGATCAGGTCGGTGATGGACTGCGAAACGCCCATGAACATCAGCACGATCTCGACCAGAATCGTGGCAAGCAAGATGCCAAAACCAATGCCATACACACGCTGGAAGAACTTGGGGAAGGTCACGCCCAGCGCACCAAAGACAAAGGTGATGGCGGCCGTGGCGATAAAGGCGGTGTTAATGGTAGGCAGGTCGTAGTTGGCAAGACCAAACGACGCCGTCAGGCCAAAGGTGCTCGCAAAGACCACGTAGCCCACGAGCGACAGGCCCACGGACTGTTTGCTGGCAGCAGCCGACATCATGACCATGCCGACGATGGTCAAAATAAATGAGCCAAAGACCAGCGGCAAAGCGGCGCCGCTCATCATCATGCGCGCAAACGACATGGTGCTCGTAAAGTAAGCACCGGCGCCCATGGCGCAAAAGCCCAAAAAGATCAGAGCAGACATGACAAGATTGTACGCGCGCGGCGACATCTCCTTGGCGCGGCTTGCGCCGGTCTCGATGGGGCCGTTCTGATAGCCCTGGATATCGTTCATACTTCGTCCTTTCAAAAAGCGCCACAACAGCGCCGTAGGTGACAAGATTCCTGCCATTGTACCCGAATGCCGCGCGCTCTTACCTGCGGCGCTCGCCCTCGAGCGTACGATCAAAAGCCCAGACCCACCAACGCATCACGTGCGCCTGCGAGCCGTCCGCCCGCTCACGCGTTTGGTCCTCCAGATACAACTCGGTCGCATGTCCGCCAAAACGTACCTTATAGGTTGCCGTACGAATGCCGTGAACCGTCAGGCCAAACCCGGTGGTCGAGATAATTTCGTCGATCGTAAAACAACGGCCGTCGACCCAGCAGACGGTGACCGGCACGACTTGTCCGCCCGCAAGGATGCGAGCCACGACGTCCACATACTGCTTGTGCACGCGTCGAGTTTTGCCGTCTGTCTGTCGATATTCCATGGCCCCTATTATCGAACGCATGTTTGTATGTTGTAAAGCGAACAGACTGTGGTTTTGGGGTGTTGGGACGCGCGCACGTGTCCTCATGGCGTGTTAGCAAAAAGAACACCCGCGGTCAACAGGGCTAATATTCAATGTTAGTGCCAAAAAATTCACTTCTCCCATCAGAACTCGGTAAAGAAACCCGCAGGAGGTGATACGATTTATCATGTTTTTGTAACGTGTCTGCAAACTTCGAGAAAGCCCATATATGGACGTAACGTTCTCAACCTTCCTCGGCCAGCTTGTGTCGAACCCAGTCCTTGCCGTCACCGTGATCCTCGCGCTCGGCGCCATCTTCGTCAACGGATGGACCGACGCGCCCAACGCCATCGCGACCTGCGTCACCACGCGCTGCATGCCCGCCCGCGCCGCCATCCTCATGAGCGCCGCATTCAACTTCTTGGGCGTGCTCATCATGACGCACTTTAACGCGAGCGTCGCCAACACCATCTCACATATCGTCGACTTTGGCGGAAACAGCACCATGGCACTCGCGTGCCTCTGCGCGGCGCTCTTCTCCATCGTCGTCTACGGCGCCACAGCGTCGCGTTTTGGCATCCCCACCTCGCAAAGCCACAGCCTTATCGCCGGCCTGACCGGTGCTGCCATCGCCCTCGGCGGCGCGAACAGCGTCAACGTCCACGAGTGGATGAAGGTCATCTACGGCCTGGCGCTCTCCATCGGTCTGGGCTTTGTCATGGGCTGGATCCTGTGCAAACTCGTCTCGATTCTTTTCGCCGCCGCCAACAGGCGACGTGCCAATGTCTTCTTTAAATATGCTCAGATTGCGAGTGCCGCGGCCATGAGCTTTATGCACGGCGCGCAGGATGGACAGAAGTTCATCGGCGTGCTCTTTTTAGGTGTCGCCTTCGCCAACGGCCAGACTAGCGTCGGCGACGCCGGCATCCCCATCTGGATCATGCTGCTGTGCTCGGCCACCATGGGCATCGGCACCAGTGTGGGCGGCGAGCGCATCATCAAGTCCGTCGGCCAGAGCATGGTCAAGCTCGAAAAGTACCAGGGCTTCTCCGCCGACCTGGCGGGCGCCGCAAACCTGCTGCTTGCCACCCTTACCGGCATCCCCGTGTCCTCCACGCACATCAAGACCTGCGCCATCATGGGCGTCGGTGCCGTCAAACGCCTCTCGGCCATCAACTTCGGCGTCGTCAAGGACATGATGTTCACCTGGTTCTTCACCTTCCCCGCCTGCGGACTCATCAGCTTTGTCATGGCCAAGCTGTTCATGATGTTCCTCTAGCCACACCGAGCGTCCATCCGGACCGCAAAACTTCGCCCACCCGTCTTCGCCTCGAAAGGACCCACTCATGGCAAAGAAACCCGATTCATTCTACTTTGACAACTACGTCGCCTGCGCCGACCTTGCCGTCCAGGCCGCCGAGCTGCTTACCAAGATTTTCGAGAACTTCGATCCCGCGAAGATTCACGATATGCTCGACAAGATGCACGCGATCGAGCATGCGGCCGACAAGAAGCACCATGAGCTTGAGGACGCCCTGCTCACGGCCTTTATCACCCCGCTTGAGCGCGAGGACCTGGATCTGATGAGCTGCTCGCTCGACACCGTACTCGACCGTATCGAGGGCGTCGTGCAGCGCGTCTACTTCACCAACATCCAGAGCATCCATCCCGACGCCATCGTCATCGCCCACAAGGTGACCGACGCCTGCCGCGCCATGAAGGACCTGATGGTCGAGCTGCCCAACTACCGCAAGTCCAAGACGCTGCGCGAGCTCGTCATCCAGATCAACACCATCGAGTCCGAGGCCGACGAGCTCTATATCAACGCCATGCGTAACCTGCACGTTAACGGCAAGGACCCGCTCGAGGTTATCGCCTGGCGTGACGTGTACGCCTTCCTGGAGTACTGCGCCGACTGCTGCGAGAATGTGGCCGATGTCGTGGATTCGATTGTCATGAAGAACAGTTAATTGGGGGTACGTGTCCCGGCGGCGAAGGGCCGGCCACGGTTTGCTTTCTCACTCCGGCTGCTTTGCAGAGTCGTTCGAAAGTAAACCGTGGCCGGCCCTTCGCCTTACGTACCACCATTGGGAACTTTGGCTGATAGATTTAGCGCGATGGGGGTTTGGCTGAAGGGACCTTTGGTATCCGTTCGGACACTTTGGCCCTTGATGAGCGTTTGGCTGATTGCTGCTTTGGGTACTCTTTGGGTTACTTTTGGTTTGTTTGATTTTTAATTATAGGAGGGCTTGTATGTCTTATTTGGATCTGGCTCGTGGTCGGTATTCTTGTCGTTCTTTTGAGGACCGTTCTGTTGAGCAGGCTGTGGTGGATGCCATTGTTGAGGCTGGGCGCATTGCTCCTTCTGCTTGTAATAATCATCCTTCTCGTGTGATGGTGTTGGATACGCCCGAGCTTCTGGAGAAGGCTGCTGCTTGTCAGCCTCGGTTTGCTCGTGATGGGTCTATCTTTGGCGCTCCGCTCATCTTCCTTATTTGCAGCGTTACCGATGATGCTTGGGTACGCCCGTATGACCAGATGAATTCCAGTGAAATCGATACATCCATCGTGTGTGATCAGATGATGATGGAGGCCACCGAGCAGGGTCTAGGAACGTGCTGGGTGTGCCATTTTAAGCCCGAGCTAGCCCGCGAGCAGTTCAACCTGCCCGAGGGTGTCTATCCCTATCACATGCTCGTCTGTGGCTATCCTGCCGACCACATCGCAGACCCCGAGCATCGCGAGGCCCGCACCATTCCCCTCTCCGACTTCCTCCTCAAGTAGATTTTTGGGACATGCCTTAAAACCTACCCTTGACCGCTCACCCGTTCGCCGAGTTCTGCGCCACTATGTGCAGGGCTCGGTTTTTTATGTTACGCACCCCGGCACAGTCATAAAAAAGGACCCGCAAGCTGCGGGTCCTTTCTAGGCACTAAATTGTAGGCCGAATGTTAGTCCAGGTCGTCGGCGGCAAAGTTGTCGATCGGGGCGAAGGGATCGGCCACGGGGACAACCGGGTCAGCGACGGGCAGCGGCTCGGCGGGAACAGTCACCGCAGGAGAAGCGGCAGAACCGACCGGCGTGGAGGCCATGAGGTCGGCCGGGAAGGAGTTCTGGGCATCGTCCATGAAGTGCTGGATGAGCTTGAGGTACTCGGCCTTGAACTCCTCGCGGGAAGCCTTGAGACGATCGATTTCCTCGAGCTCGGCCTGCTTCTCGGTCAGAGCCTGGCGGATAACCTCGCGTGCCTTAGCGTCAGCCTCGTTGCGGATACGCTCAGCGTTCTCGTTGGCATCGTTGACGATGGTCTCAGCGGTCTGCTGGGCAGCGATCAGGGCAGCGGAAATCTGGCGCTCCTGAGCGGAGAAGTCAGGGGCGGGAGCAGCCACGGGGGCGGCAGGAACGGCTTGGGCGGTGGCATCCTGAGCCTGGGCAAGCTGAGCCTGCGCATCGGCAAGCTGCTGCTCGGTAGCAGTCAGGCGACCCTTAAGGTCGACGATCTTAGCGAGCATAGCGTCAACCTCGGAGGACAGCGTCTCCAAGAAGACGTCGACCTCGGCGGGATCGTAGCCACGCTTGGCCTCAGAGAAAGTCTGAGCCTGGATGTCTGCAGGGGTAATAGCCATAACAAGTCTCCTTTTTCATCGCCTCGGCGCTACACGCCCGACGTAAGTTACTAAGTCAGTTCTATACGAGTATACCTATAAGAAGCTGCAGAACCAGCCTCTGCACCAACTGCAACGCAATAATCGCAACGACCGGCGAAAAATCGATACCGCCCATCGGCGGGATGAAACGACGGAACAGGTTGAGCCACGGACCGCACACGCTATCGAGCACCGCAGCAATATCCTGAAGCAAACCACCCTGCTTCATGGGAATCCACGTCATAAAGCAGTAGACGACAATGAGCGTGGAATAGAAGTTGAACAGCGTGTTGACCAGCTGGACGATAGTGTAGATGTTGATGGGAATCTCCTCGTCTTGTCTTTACTTAAGGTAGCCGTCGGCACGAAGCTTCTTGAGATCGGAATCTTTGACCTCGCAGCCGGCGGGCAGCACCATGAACACGCGGTCGCCCACCTCCTTGACCGTGGCACCCAGACCGCAGGCAAAGCCGTAAGAGAAGTCCAAGACGCGCTTAGCAACTTCGGTGCGTACGCCCACAAAAATCAGTGCGACAGGCTGCTTGGTGCGAACGCGGCGCACCACGGTCTCCACGTCGTCATAGCTCTCGGGGCGCAGGACATAGGCCGGCAGCTGCGGCGTGGCGTTGATGATATTGCTCGCATAGGCCGAGGCATCACTCGGTGCAGGCGCGGGCGCAGCGGCGGCACGGGCGCGGGTGTTCTCGGCGTAGCTCGACGGCGTGTCATAGGCACCAGGACGATAACCGCTCGCAACACTGTCCTGCGAGCGCGAAGGCGGGTTATACGTCGTGGCATGGCGGGAGTCATCGCCGACCAGCTGACCGGAGCGCGTATACACGGCAACCGACTCAGCTTCACCGCGGCGCGTCTGACCAAGCAGGCCGTTGCTCGGCTCGTCTTGGGTGTAGAAGCCCTCGCCCGAAGCACCGCCGTAGCCGTTGCCCTGATAACTATCGTCATAGCCGTCATCGTAGCCGTAGTCGTCGTCCTGGCCATAACCCTGGTCGTAACCCTGCTGGCCGCCCAGGTGCATCTTATTTTTAATCTCGTCAAGGAAGCCCATGGTTGTGTCCTCTCGCGGTTTAGTGCAGGCGCCCCGATAATCAGTGCGCACTTCAGAGCCTTATTTTACTGCAAACTCCGGGCTAAATACTACCCTGCCCAGGCGAACGAGCGTAGAGCCCTCCTCAAGGGCAGGCTCAAAGTCCTCGCTCATGCCGCAGGAAAGCTCAGGCAGGTTCAAATCGGGATGCGCAGCCTCCAGCTCATCCCTCAGCTCACGAAGCCCCGCAAAGGTGCGGCGTGCCACATCCTTATTCCCCCGGGGCGCCATAGTCATAAGCCCCTGTACGCAAATTCCCTCAAGTTCCGCAAGCTCACCCGCGGCGGCGCGAATCTCATCGGGCGAAAAGCCTCCCTTCGACTCCTCACCACTCACATTGACCTCGATGAGCACACGCTGGGGGCCGGCGAGCTCGCCTGCCTCAATCTTGCGGACAGCACGGCTCGAGATCGCCTGTGCCAGATGCAGCGAACCCACCGAGTGAATCAGCTCGGCTGAGCCCAGCACCGCATTGATCTTATTGGTCTGCAGGTTGCCGATCATATCGAAGCGCACCTCGGACAGCTCCGGATGCTCCGCCAGACCCGTGAGCTTGCGAACCAGCTCCTGCGGGCGGTTCTCGGCAAAATGGCTATACCCCGCCTGGATGGCAGCAACAGTCTCATCGACACCAACGGTCTTGGACACGGCAATGAGGCGCGCGGCGTCGTGGGGGCGGCCCGCGCGATCGAGCGCCGCATAAAAACGTTCCAGAATCTGCTCGCGGCGAGCGCGCATCAAATCCAAATAGTTATCCATTGCCAATCGCCTCCGCTGACAGCCAAACAAGTAGTCCCATGCTAACGCAAGAGCGCGGCCCCGCATGTGCAAGGCCGCGCTCACTTAGGTATTTACAATCTTTCGACGAACGGGGCTACTTACTCCTCGTCGTCCTCGCCATCGTCCTCGTCCTCAAGATGATCGAGCAGGTAGCGAAGACCCTCGCTGACCTCGTTGGCGGGCACCTTGGCAACGTAGCGCGCGTCGACGGCGGGCCTCATGATAACACCCTCGCCCGAAGGCACGCGCATGCTCTCGAGCTCATCCTCGTCCACACGGGCGATATCGCCGGCGTTCATACGCTGACCAGTCAACAGGAAGGTCAGACGGCAAGCGGCATCGATGGAAATGGAAGCGATGCGATCGAGGTAGCGCGAAACCATGATGGCGCGGCGCAGGTCGTCATAGTTGCTGTCGTCGTCCATAAAGTCGCCCGTATCCATACGGTTAAAGGTGCGGAAGAACTTCTCGTAGGCGGCGTGCACTGGCTCGTCCTCGACGGCCAGGTTGCAGATGATGGACATGTCATTGGTGACGAGCGCAGAAAGCGAAGAGCCCAGCACCTGGTAAACAGCTTCGGCCTCGGCCTCAACCGTACCGACGAGCTCCTGGGGCAGCGAGATGTCGGCCTTGATCATATGACGCGTGGCACGGCAGATCTGACGGACCTTATCGGTCATGCGCTGCAGGTTAAAGTCGACGTAGATGATCGTCTGAAGCAGGCGGAAGTCGGAGGCGACCGGTGACTGCGTGGCGATCAGGTTGTAGCAGACGGCCTCCAGGTTGGCGCAGCGCGCGTCAATCGAAAGCGTACGTTTCTTGGTCTTGGTGGCGAGCTTGCGGTCGTCGGTCACATAGGCCTTCACGGCATCGTGGAGAGCCAGATCGACGGCCTCATAGATGCTCAGCATCTCGTGACGGGCCTCGACGAGCTGACGGGAAAACAGTTTGCGCATGGTTCACTCCAATCAGTTGGGTGCGGTCATGCAGCCCGCACAGTGAATACGCACCGGACCAGGTCCGATCGGCTTGGGACTAGTCGCACCGATCAGCCAAAGCGGCCGGTGATATAGTCTTCCGTCCGCGAGTCCACCGGGCTGGTGAAGATCGCGTCGGTTTGACCATACTCGATGAGCGTGGCGGGCTCGCCGGCAACTTCCTGCAAGAAGAATGCGGTGTAGTCGCTGATACGAGCTGCCTGCTGCATTGAATGCGTGACGATGATGATCGTCATCTCGGGCGCCAGCTCGGCCATCAGATCCTCGACCTTAGAGACGGACGTGGGGTCGATGGCGGAGCAGGGCTCGTCCATCAGAAGGACATCGGGTTGCACCGCAAGCACGCGCGCGATGCACAGACGCTGCTGCTGACCGCCCGAGAGCGCCAAACCATCCTTGTTGAGCTGATTGGATACCTCTTTCCAGAGGTTGGCGCGCTTGAGCGATTCTTCCACGATGTCATCGAGGTCGCTTTTGCTAGTCACGCCCTGCAGACGAGGGCCAAAGGCGACATTCTCGTAGATGGATTTGGGAAACGGGTTGGGCTGCTGAAAAATCATGCCCACGCGGCGACGGAGGTCGACCGGGTCGACGCCCTCGGCATAGATATCGTTGCCGTCGAGCGTCATGGTGCCCTCGACGCGCGTACCCTCGATAAGATCATTCATGCGGTTGATGCAGCGCAAAAACGTCGACTTACCGCAGCCCGAAGGGCCAATGAAGGAGGTGATGGCGTTTTTAGCGATGTTGAGGTCGAGCCCCGTCAGCGCATGAAAGTCACCGTACCAAAAGTTGAAATCCTTGGCCGTAATGGCCGCTTGCTCCAGCGTGGGAGCGGACTGATAAACGGACATGGGACTCCTTAACTAGCGACGCTTGCGCGACAGGAAGCGCGCAAACAGGTTGAAGGCCAGAATGATCACCATCAGCAAGAGCGCGGTGCCGTAGGCTGCGTTCATGTTGATGCCGTCGTTGGCAAGCAGGTACAGGTGAACGGTCATGGGGCGGCCGGAATCGAGCGGCGAGATAGGTAGATTGATGGCCTGGCCCATGGTGTAGAGCACCACGGCGGTCTCGCCAATGGCACGGCCGATGGCAAGGACAATGCCCGTGGCAATACGGCCAAAGGCAGAAGGAAGCACAATCTTGGAGACAACCTGCCACTTGGTGGCGCCCAGGCCGTACGCGCCCCAACGGATATAGCGCGGGACGGCGCGAATGGCCTCTTCGGTGGTGCGCATGACGATGGGAAGCATCAAGAGCGCGAGCGCCAGAGCGGCCGAGACCATCGAAAGGCCCAGGCCCATGGCCTCGACAAACAAGGCGTAGCCAAACAGGCCCATAACGATGGAGGGCACCGAGGCCAAAGCGTCAGCAGCGTAGCGAATGAGCTCGACGATCTTGCCCTGCTTGGCGTACTCGGCCAGATAGACGGCTGCCAGCACAGCGATCGGCGTGCAGATAAGCATGGCGAGCGCCGTCACATAGACGGTCGAGACGATCGTGGGCCAAATACCGCCCTCGGCGTTGACGCCCTGGGGCCAACCGAAGATAAAGTCGAGCGAGATGTGTGGCAGGCCGTTGATGACCACGTAGGCGATGATAGCGACCAGCACCAGCGTGGTGATGTATGCCGCGGCACGGAACACGCCAAGCATGATCTTGTTGGACAGGTCCTTGTTGATGCGGCCCTTCTTGCCGTGGGAAAGGGCACGCTTGATGCGCTCGCGCGACGAGGTCGTATCGACCGTCGTGTCAACGGAATCGGACATAGCCTACCCCCTCTTCTTCTTGGAAACCAGGCGGACGATGCCCACCAGCGTGGCGGAAATGATAAACAGGACCACGCCCATGCCGAACAGCGCCGAGCGATGCAGACCCGAGGAATAGCTCATGTCGAGCGCAATCTGGCTCGTGAGCGTCGAGATGGGGCTCGCAATGCTGTCGGGAATAACCGGGGCGTTACCCACGACCATGAGCACGGCCATGGTCTCGCCGATGGCACGGCCCATACCCAGCACGATGGCATCCACGATACCCAGCTTGGCGGCAGGTAACACGACCTTATAGATAGTCTGCCACTTGGTGGCGCCCATGGCATACGATGCCTCGCGAATGCCCATGGGAATGGAATTGAGAGCATCGATGGTAAGCGTCGTGATGGTGGGCACGATCATAATGGCGAGCACGAACCACGCCGTCAGCGCGCCAAAACCAAGACCGCCGGTCAGTTGTGCGATAAACGGGCGGATGATGATCATGCCAAAGAAGCCATAGATGATAGAAGGGATGCCGGCCAACAGGTCAACGGCAGGGCTGATGAGCTTGCGCACGCGCTTGCTGGCGATCTCGACCAGATACACGGCCGTGCCCACGCCTAGGGGCACACCCATGGCGAGCGCGCCGACGGTCACCAGACCCGAGCCGGCAAGCAGCGACACGATGCCGTAGTGACCCTCAGAGGGCGCCCACGTAAAGCTAAAGAAGTCCGCCAGACCGATGTCGGTAAAGACGGGCAGCGCCGAGTACGTGGTAAAGACAAAAATCAGGATGACGGTAACAACCGCCAAGAACGCGCAGGCAAAGAAGATCCGCTGCAGCGCCTTCTCCTTGATATAGGTGCTGCGCGATACGAGCGCCAGCTCGCGCTTCTTGGGCGCCTGACCATTCTGCTCAGTCTGGGAGTTTTCCTGTGCTTCCATGCTACTCACTCCCCTTCTCGTCGTTGGTGACGGGGATAAAGCCCGCCTCGCGAATCTGCTTGTCCATCTTTTCGGACGTCACATAGTCGATGTAATCCTGCGCCTGCTGCGAAGGCGCACCCTTCACAAAGAAGTAAAGGTCGCGTGAGATGGGATAGCCGCCGCTCGCGACCGTCTTCTCGGACGCCTCAACATGATTGACCGAGACGGCCTTGACCGAGGTCTTGGCGTTGAGGCTATCGACGAAGCCCAGCGAAATGTAGCCAATGGCACCGTGCGAACGAGATACCACGTCGCGCACCTGGCCCGTGCCCGAAAGAACGGCCGAGCGGCGATCGAACGGGGTGCCGTCCATCACGATGGTGCGGAATGCTTCACGCGTGCCGGATGCCTCGTCTCGGTTGATGACCTGAATCTTCAGGTCCTCGCCACCGACCTCTTTCCAATTAGTAATCTTGCCGGCATAGATATCGCGGAGCTGCTCGGTCGAGAGGTTATCGACCGGGTTATCGTCGTTCACGATGACCGCGATACCGTCGTGGGCAATGACGATGGGAGTCAGGCCCAGATCCTGTTCGTCGGCATTGAGTCCACGGGAGGAGCTGGCGATATCGGCCGTGCCAGCGCTGACGGCTTCGATGCCAGCGGAAGAGCCCAAACCGGAAACGAGCACGTCGATGCCGGTCTCCTCCTTAAAGCCCTCTGCCGCAATTTCGGCGATAGGAAGGCAGGTCGTGGAGCCGGCCACGGTAATGGAAGAGGTAGAAGATCCCGAAGAACAGGCGCACAGCGTAAGCGTAAGCACAGCGGCGCTCAGGACCGATACGATCTTTCTCATAGCATCACGCCGATCGCAGCATGGCGCCCACAGGTGCCGTCCTCGTTACGGTAGGAATAAAAGCGGTCGTTCTGGCGCACAGTCGAAAGCTGGGTATCCACGATATTATCCGCGTCCACACCGGCATCTACCAGCGCCTCACAAATGGCAGCGGAAAGATCGAGCATGCGAGAGGCACTCGCATCGATGCAAGAGAACTCGACGGCAAAGCGATCCATGAGTTCCTGGGATACCTCATATTCGTCAGCCAAGATATGGGGGCCGATATAGGCGGAAACGTCGCTCGCATCGCAGCCGGCAGCATCGCAAAGCGCCTGGCACGCCTTGGCAGAAATACGTGCAATCGTGCCCTTCCAACCGGAGTGCACCACGGCAAATCCGCCAGGGGCCACCAGCACCACGGGAACGCAGTCGGCAAAGCAGAGCAGCACGGGCACGTCATGGGCCGTACAGACGATGGCATCGCAGCCCTCGGCAATCTGCTCGCGAACAGCCTCAAGATCGTCGGCGCCGTTCGAAGTCACCGTAACGATATGGTCACCATGTACCTGATTGGGCACGAGCAGATTATGCTCGCACTCAGTGGCGCCCATAGCTTCGAGCGCTCGACGACGATTTTCTTGAACAGCAAAGGGGTCATCGCCTACATGCGAGCCCAGGTTGAGCGAGGAGTACGCATCTTCAGAAACGCCACCGGTGCGCTCGGTAAAGGCAAAGCGGACATCGGATGTCGCGCCCTCCACCAACGTAACTCCATCATGGTCGACACGCGAAACGTTGTCCGCACGTGCTGCCATACTAAAGCCTCCTAATAACACAAGTACCGCGGCGTCGCCGCGCAGTCCGCGTTTATACGGCTGTCATACTTCCTTAAAAGGATACCCGCAGCGGTAGGGACCAAACGTAAAGGGAACGTAAGGAGATTGAAGGCTTTCGTTTACAAACGAGAAACAAAACGGGGTGCATCCAAATGGACACACCCCGTGCAGGTCGTTGAGAAAAACGAACTAGAAGCTACCGCGCTTCAGGAAGTCGGGAAGCTCGAACTGGTCGTTGCCAAAGTTGGGCAGCTCGGTACCACCGACGTTGCGGGTCGGAGCGGCCTGAGCCGGGCTGGCAGCCGGAGCGGTGCGCTGCGGCTCAGCGGAGGCAGCGGCCTTGCTCTGAGACTGCTGAGCAGCAAAGAGCTCATCCTGACGGTTGACGTTGGAGTCGGAGAAGCCCGTAGCGATAACGGTGATGCGCACCTGGTCGCCCAGGGACTCGTCAACAACGGTACCGAAGATGATGTTGGCCTCAGGGTCGACGGCATTGGCGACAACGTCGGCGGCGTCGCTGATCTCCTGGATGCCCAGATCCTTGGAGCCGGCGATGGAAAGCAGGACGCGCGTGGCGCCATCGATGGAGCTCTCGAGCAGCGGACTGGAGATAGCCTGCTGGGCAGCGTCGACGGCACGGGTGTCCCCAGAAGCGGTACCGATACCCATCATGGCGGTACCAGCCTGCTTCATGATGGTCTTAACATCGGCGAAGTCCAGGTTGATGATACCCGGGACGGTGATGAGGTCGGTGATGCCCTGGGTGCCCTGGGAAAGGACGCCATCGGCAATCGCGAACGCCTCGAGCATCGTGGTCTTCTTCTCGGCGATGTCGAGCAGCTTGTCGTTAGGGATAACGATCATGGTGTCGACGCAATCGGAGAGGGTCTTGATGCCCTCCTCGGCGCTCTTCTTGCGCTTGCGGCCCTCGAAGGTGAAGGGCTTGGTCACGACGGCGACGGTCAGCGCGCCGACCTCGTTCATCGCGATATCGGCAACGATGGGAGCGGCGCCGGTACCGGTGCCACCGCCCTCGCCGCAGGTGATGAACACCATGTCGGCGCCAGCGAGCGCCTCGGCGATATCGTCGCGGGACTCATCGGCAGCCTTGCGGCCAACCTCGGGGTTGGCGCCGGCGCCCAGGCCGCGGGTAAGGTCGGTGCCGATGTGCACCTTGATATCGGCATCAGAGATCGCGAGCGCCTGAGCATCGGTGTTGATGGCAACAAACTCGACGCCGCGGATGCCCTCTTCGATCATTCGATTGACCGCGTTGGTACCGCCGCCGCCGACGCCGACCACCTTAATGACGGCAAGGTAGTTGTTGATCTCTGTCTCGTGCATGTCGGTCCTCCGAACAAAGGTTATAGCCATAGCATGGGTTGACCCCTGCGCACATTAACCTTCAGGTTGAAAGTAAATGCAAAGGTAAACCGTATTATGTTTGCACATTATGAACGTATCAGTCAAATAATTGACCGTGAAAACCAAACAAACCAGATAAACGGCGTGGTATGGCCCCTCAACAAAGCCATTTAGGATGCTAGGCGGTCGGTGCGTTCCTAAACGTGTAGTTGCCCGGAGAGCGCACATTAATATAAGTTACGCCCTCTACCTGCGAAAGTAGTTTGGTCACGATGCGTTCTTTCTTGGCGATATCATCCGAATCGCCCAGCGACACCTCGACGCCGTTGTCGAGATTTGCCGAGATAGCCTCAACGGAAGGCGTGGAAATATCCTTCACCTGGTCCAAGAACTCGCTCGAAAAACCGCGTGCGTAATCCAGGCCGGCCTTGACGGCCTTGGAGCTCACCGCCTGGCCGGAAACTGGAGCGACATCCGCCGAGACATCAGTCAACAGCACCGCGCCATAATGCTTAGCGAGCGCCAGCGCGGCATCGATTCCGGTCAAGGTATTTGAACCCTGCCCTGTCGTGATGACGTTGCCCTGGTCGTCCACTTCGACCGACGTCGACAGCGGGGCGATCCAGGTGTCATCATCCCCGATGGCCCAGGCAAGGTCATCGGAGCTGATATAGGCAATGGCGATGACCTTGCGCTCCATCGGCGTAATGATGAGCGTATGCGGAAACTGACGCTGGACATCCACGCCCGAGACCCACGGGTTCTGCTTGAGGTCCTCGGTAATCTGGTCGGGATCGACGTTAAAAAGCGACGTTCCCTCGGGCAAATCGATCAGCTGGATAGCATCGTGCTTCGTCACATGCTCGCTGCCTTGAATCTGAATATCAGTGGCGGTAAACAATCCAGAGTTGATCACCACGATGGCAACGACGACGAGCACGACCAAGACGGCCAGAACGCCGCCCACGATTTTGCCTTTGCCCGCAACGACAGAAGCGGCGTCTGATGTTTTATTTGCCATCGCCCCAAGTGAAGACAACGGGTTGACGCCTTTTTTACCCGAAGGCTTCTTGGCGGTAGCCGGCACCGATGTCAGCGAGCGCGGTTTCGATGCGCCCAGCGTGCGACCCGGACGCGCCGCTTTAGTTCCCGTCGAGGGCTTAGGAGTTGCCATGGGACGGGCAGGCTTGGCGCCCATAACAGGCTTTGACGATACCGAGGGACGCGAGGACTTTTTTGCGGCCGGACGATTACCGAGCTGAGAGCCGACGACCGGACGACTGGCCTGTCGAGCATGCCCGACAGACTTAGAGCGCGCAACGGTATTGCGTTGAGGTTTGGCAGGCGCGCCGGAACGCCCTCCGGCGCGGCGGAAGGTGGGTTTCGATGCTCTAGAAGCCGAGGAATTTAACTTCCGGTCTGAGCTCGATGCCATACGCCTCCCTCACCTTTCCGTGCACATGTCTAATAACCGCGGCAACGTCATCGGCCGAGGCAGTTCCGTTATTAACGATAAAATTAGCGTGAACGGGCGAAACTTCCGCGCCGCCAATCGAAAAACCCTTTAATCCACAATCCTCGATAAGCTTGCCCACACTCGCATCGGGCGGGTTGCGAAAGACAGACCCGCAGGATGCGCGACCCATGGGCTGCGTACGCTTGCGCCTTGTAAGGTACCGCTCCATGCGCTCGCGAATGTCGGCCTTGGGCGCCGGTTTAAGCTTGAACACGCACTCGAGGATGATCTCATTGCGGGGAAGGCTACATTCGCGGTAGTCCCAAGTGATCTCGGACCCCGCATAATGCTTGATACCGGATGCCGGGTCAAACGTTACGACATCCTCAACCAGCGAGCCAATCCACTCGGTCCGTGTGCCGGCATTCATGGATATCGCACCGCCGACCGAACCAGGAATGCCAACGGCAAACTCAAGGCCCGAGAGGCTACGCGACAGGGCATCGTTGACCAGGCGCGCAAACATCACGCCCGCACCGACCGTCAGCGTACAACCGTCATCGGCAACAACCGTGCGCTGAAACTCACGTCCGAGCGAAATGACGGCACCGCGATAACCGCCATCGGCAACCAGCAGATTGGAGCCCTTGCCGATGATGACCCACGGCACTTGCTCGCGATCGAGCACCGCCACGGCGCGGCGGAGGGCATGATAGCTATGGCACGTCACAAAGAGGTCGGCCTTGCCGCCGATACGATAGCTCGTATGACGCGCAAGGCGCTCGTCCTCGATCACATCCGTGTCGATCATGCCCGAGAGCGCCATGACGGCGTTAAACAGACCCATTAGACTTAAGCGTCTTTCTTGGCAGTCAGATACTCAATGAACTCGGGACCGACGGTCGTAACGTCGCCGGCACCCATGGTGAGCAGCAGGTCGCCCTCGCCCACCATCTGCTCGAGCTCCTGATTGAGCTCAAGACGGCTGGAGCAGTACACGACCTCCTTGCCAGGATGCTTGGCGCGCACGGTATCGGCGAGCATCTTAGAGGTGACACCCGGAATGGGCATCTCGCCAGCCGAGAACACATCAATCAGCAGCAGTTTATCGGCATTGGCAAATGCATCGGCAAAGTCGTCGCACAGGGCCTGCAGGCGCGAATAGCGGTGCGGCTGGAACACGACATCGACGTGCTTGTAGCCCAGCGAGGAAGCGGCAGCAAGCGTCGCCTTGATCTCGGTGGGGTGATGGCCGTAATCATCGACCACGGTGATGCCATCGATATCGCCCACGTGGGTAAAGCGACGGCGGACGCCCTCAAAGCTCGAGAGCGCCTTGGCGGCGGCGTCGATGTCAAGGCCCAGGACATGGGCGACGGTGAGCACCGCCGTGGCGTTGAGCATGTTGTGGCGACCGGGGTTGCTCTTGATCTCCACAGCGTGCTCAGTGCCGTCCTCAAAGCGAACGATAAAGTCACTCTGGATGCCCTTGACATCCGGGTGCACGCAGACGATGTCGTTGCTCTCGGCAAAGCCGTAGGAAAGCACGTGACGGCCCGTCGACTTGGCGAGCTCGACCAGATGCGGGTCCTCGCCGCAGACGATGACGGTGCCGTCCTCGCCCACCAGGCTCATGAATTTGGCGAAAGTTGCCTCGATCTCCTCGATACCCGAGTAGTGATCGAGGTGGTCGGCCTCGACGTTGGTCACAATGACCACGTTGGGGTTCAGGAACAGGAAGGAGCTGTCGGACTCGTCGGCCTCGGCGACAAAGTAGTCGCCCGAGCCGTTCTTGCCGTTCGTGTCATAGCCCTCGACGATGCCGCCGATCAAGAAGCTCGGATCCAGACCCATGCGGTCGAGCATGGTGGCGCACATCGAAGACGTGGTGGTCTTGCCATGCGTGCCGGCAACAGCGACGGTGGTGTAGCCGTGGCCCAAAGCAGAGAGCATCTTGGCACGGGGCCACACGGGAATACCCAGCTCGCGAGCGCGCACGAGTTCAGGGTTGGACTCCGGAATAGCGGTGGACACAACAACCACGTCGGGCTTGACCTCGTCGATCGTGGCGGCCTCATGGCCCACATGCACCTTCACACCAGCGCGGGTAAGCTGGCGGATATAACGTGACGTCTTAAGGTCGGAGCCGGTAACGGCATAACCGCGCTCGTGCAGAACGAGGGCGATGCCGCTCATGCCGGCGCCGCCGATACCGATAAAGTGGGCGCTCTTAAACTCGGGCGCGAAGGTTGCAGTCTGGGAATCAGCCATGTGCTCGTGTACTCCTTGCGTAAACACTGCCTGTAACCCGTTAACTGTACCGCACCTACCGCATCAGCGCGAGGGCGACCGACGATATCCCGTCTAACTAACGCAAACCCTCTACCGCATCCGCCAGAAGAGCGGCGGCCCTATCCCGAGCCAGACCACGCGCCGCCTGACGCATGGCGTCGCGTGCCGCCGCGTCATCGACCAGGTGCAGCAGCTCATCGGCAAAGGCAGAACCGTCGATATCGGCATCGGCACAGAGCACGCCGGCCCCGGCGTCGACCAGATAACGGGCATTGGTGGTTTGGTGGTCGGCCGTCGCATGCGGGTACGGCACGAGCACCGAGGGCACGGCGAGCGCAGCGATCTCGGCCACGCTCGATGCGCCCGAACGCGATAGCACCAAATCGGCAGCAGCCAGCATGTCGCCCATGTTGTCGATGTAAGGCTGGACGCGGTAACGCTTCGCCCCCTCGGGCGTCAGCGCCAAAGCGCGCTCGGTTTCCTCAAAGCCGTCGGCACCCGTCGAATGCAACACATAGAGGTTCTTGCGCGAAAGCAGCTCGTTTTTGAGCGAAGCCACGCGCTCGTTGAGGTGCTGGGCGCCAAGTGAACCGCCAAAGACGAGCAGCAGCGTAGCGTCCTCGGGAACGCCAAGTGCCTTGCGGCCGCGAGCGCGATCGCCCTCGATCACCGAGCGACGTACGGGGTTGCCGGTCATGAGCACGTGGTCAGGGTCACCTTCGCGCTCAAAGACCGAACGCGCTGCCGGCACCGAGATGCACACGCGAGCGGCGTGGGAGTTCATCATCTTGTTGGCCAGGCCCGGAACAGAGTTCTGCTCATGCAGCAGATACGGAACGCCTGCGCCCTTGCACCACCCCAGCAACGGAACCTCGACATAGGCACCAAAACCGATGGCGGCATCGGGCTTGCCGACCTTTGAGAAATGACTGGCGAGCGCACGCTTGGCCTTGTTGACACGCCACAGCGAGGTCAGCGCCGTCCAAGGACGGGAGCGGTCGAAGCCCGTAACCGTAATGGGCACAAAATCAAACCCAGCCTCGGGGACCAGACGACCCTCGAGCTTGCGCGACTGGCCCACGAACACAACGTGGTGGCCACGGTCACGCAGCTCTTCGGCCAAGGCGAGCGCGGGGTTGATATGCCCTGCCGTGCCGCCGGCTGCAATAGCAACGGTCATCTTATCGGTCATGGTAGTCCCTTCGTACACGCGGTCCCTGGTCGTCGGTGCGCAAACGCGCCGACGGGTCCGAGTTCAAATCGATTCGATTATATCCGCCGCCCGCATTGCGAGGAGTTGGGCGCTGCGGACGACCTTGCGGCGCCGTTCGCTGACGCGGACGGGCTGCCGGCTCGGTCGCAGAGCCATCCAGAACGGTAAAGCCGTTACGCGAAGACCGCTCGCCGCGCACGTGGGGCACGCCGGCGGTACTCTCATCCATAACGGCAAAGCTCTCGCGGCGACGGTCGTACTCATCGCGACGGGCGCTCTCGTACGAAACGCGTAGGATCAGACCGGCAAGCATAAGCGACACAATAATCGACGAACCGCCATAGCTAATAAACGGCAACGGTTTGCCCGTCATGGGAAACACGTTGAGGATGCCCAGCGCATTGATCAAAAACTGCACCGCGAGAATGACCGCAGAGCCAGACGCCATGAGCGCGCCCCGACGATCGGTCGCCTGCTCGGCAATGCGAAACGCCGAGTAGATCAGCATCGCAAACACCAAGAAGAACAGGACGGTTCCGACAAAACCGACTTCCTCGCCAATGATGGCCAGGATGTAGTCATTGTGCGCCTCGGGCAGATACGAGTACTTCATGGTTGAGTTGCCGATGCCACGGCCGAACAGACCGCCCGAGGCAAAGGCCATGATGGCAAGCGTGGCCTGATAGCCGTCACCATACTCGTCGGCCCAAGGGTTCAAGGCAACCTGAATACGCACCATACGGTATGGCTCTGCGACAAGCGCAATCACGATCACGAGAATGCCGAAGATTAGCACGCCGATGATAAATCTGGGGTCGAGACCCGCAAACAACGCCATGCACATGAGGGTCAACAGGATGATCAGGACGGTACCGAAATCGGGCTGGATAAAGATCAGAAAGAGCGAAATGCCCAGGTAGATGCCCATCTTGCGAAGGAATTCGTTGATGTTGCCACCGGGCGAAAAGAAGCGATCGAGCATGATGGCCGAATACGCAATGGCAAATGGCTTTAAAAACTCGGAAGGCTGGAACTGAATGCCGGCGATGTTGAGCCAGCGCGTGGCGCCACGGCTGCCGCTGCCCACCAAGAACACCAGAAACAGTAGCCCTATCATGCCTATGAGGAAGATCCTGAGCACATCCTCCCCAAACCAGCTGTCCGGCAAAACGCGCACGATGGCAATCAGCGCCAGAACACCGACCACGGCAAACGCAGCCTGTCGACCCAGAAAAAACGTCGCTGAGCCATTCTCGTGCAGCGCCTCGACCGAAGACGCCGAGTACACCATCAGCAGGCCAAAACACACCAAGATAAACAGACAGGCCATGAATATCAGACGGGGGCGCATGATGCGGGCGGGAACGCCGGCAATATAGCGTTCGCTAAACGACCGCCCGCCGCGACCGGAACGCGGTGTGCTACGCCGCGAGGAAGCACGGTCCGAGTCGGGCCTCCTCATACCTTGTCGGGGGCTCTCCTCTCTCACCGGCAACCCCTATTCCATTTGCGATTTCGCTGCAGCGGCAAGCTGGGCCACATAGTCCTTAAACACGCGGCCGCGCTCCTCATAGCCCGAGAACTCATCGAACGAAGAGCAGGCAGGAGAAAGTAAGATCACGTCGCCACGGCTCGACAGCGAACGGGCAACGTCCACGGCATCGCGTAGGTCATCCGCCTGGGCGATATCCACATCGCCATCGACATCGGCCTCGTCCATAGCGGCGGTGAAGCGCTCGCGCGCATCGCCAAAGCAGACGACCGAGCGCACGTTATCCATAACAACGCGCGCGAAGTCCGTGAGCGGCGTGCCCTTATCGTGGCCGCCGAGCAGCAAGATCACGTCGTCATCGGGAAATGCCGTCAGCGCCTTCTCGACCGCGTCGGTGTTGGTCGCCTTGGAATCGTTGACGTAGCGCACACCGTCAATCTCGCCGCACGGCTCCACGCGATGCTCGAGCGGCTGGAACGAGGCCAGACCGCGGCGGACACCATCGACATCGGCACCGACGGCCAGAGCAGCCGTGGCGGCGCATAAGGCATTGATGACATTGTGGTGGCCCGAGATCTTGAGCTCGGACGTGGCGACAAGCTGAGTCTCGACGCCCTTCAGGCGCACGACCATTTTGCCGTCGCGCACAAAGGCGGCGTCTGCACCCTCGGGCTCGTCAAAAGCGACCTTGCAGATGCGGCGACCCGGCGTATAGATGTACTCATCGAACTCGTGAATGCCGGCGTCTTCGACGTCGACAACCACCAGATCGTCATCGACCATATTGTCAAACAGCTTGATCTTGGCAAGCGCATAGTTCTTATGGCTCTTATGCCAGCCCAAGTGGTCGGGAGTGATGTTGAGCAGCACTGCCACGCGAGGGTGGAGCTCGGTGGTCGTAGCAATCTGATAGCTCGAGAGCTCAGCCACAAACCACTCGTTGTGGGCTCGGCCGTCAATCTCGTTGATAGGCGGCTCACCGATGTTGCCGACAGCTACGCTGGCCTCGCCGGCAGCCTTGAGCAGATAATCAGTCAGCGACGTGGTGGTCGTCTTACCGTTGGTGCCCGTGATGGCAATCCAGTTATCGGGCGACAGGCGATAGGCAAACTCTGGCTCACCCATAATCTGGGCGGCATGTTCGCGCCCGGCCTTAAAGAAGCCCGAGAACTCCGAGATGCCCGGGCACGTCACGCATACGTCATAGGCGCCCTCGACCTGTTCGGTCCCATAGACAAACGACGCACCAGCAGCCTCGAGCGCACGCGTGGCGTCATTGGGCTCAGAGGTGCCGCCGCCATACACGGTAACGGTGCTTACGCGCTCGGGATGTGCCAGCGCCCAGCGGGCGACATCGAGACCGGATTTGCCCTGACCCAAAACGAGCAGGCTAAAGACATCAGCAAGAGGCATGAAAGACCACTATCCCAACTGGAAGAACAGAGCAAGGCCAACGGCACCAAAGGCCGCAGCGATAATCCAAAAACGGATGACGACCTTGGTCTCGGCCCAGCCCTTCTTTTCGAAATGATGATGGATGGGCGCCATAAGGAAGACGCGCTTGTGCGTAAAATGGAAGTAGACAACCTGAATCATGACCGACAGGGTCTCAACGATAAACAGGCCGCCGATGATGAGGGAGACGACCTCGGTGTTGGTCATGATGGACGTGCAGGCAAACGCGGCGCCCAGAGCAAGCGAGCCGGTATCGCCCATAAAGATGCTCGCCGGATAGCAGTTGAACCACAGAAAGCCCAAGCAGGCACCGGCACACGCGGTACAGAAGATGGACAGATTCACGTCTCCGTGCAAAAACGCCATGGCAGCCATGGCGAGCATGGCGATCATGGAGGTGCCGCCAGCAAGACCGTCAAGGCCATCGGTCAGGTTCACGGCATTAGAAAGACCGGCAATCATCAGCCAGCAAAAGACAATATAGAGCCACGGGAACGAATAGCCGCAGATGGTGGTCGAAAGCACGCCAAGGTCGATCGTCAACCCACCGGGAAAACGAATCTCGGGGGCGACGCCGCACCAGTTGACGGCAAGTACCGTAAAGGTGACACAGATAATGGTTAGGCCGATCATCTTGGCATGAGGCGTCAGACCGAGCGAGCGCCCATGCGTAACGGAGGTCAGGTCGTCGATCAGGCCCAGCACGCCGGTCGCCAGCGTGGCGAGCAGTACGAGTACGAGCTCGGTGGTGAGCTTGCCCATCAGCAGGCAGGTCAGCGAGATCGCGACGAGGATGACAACGCCACCCATGGTGGGCGTTCCCTGCTTAACCAAATGACGCTTGGGGCCGTCGGCACGAACCTGCTGGCCGATACCCTCGACCTTGAGCAGCTTGATCCACCACGGCATGAGCAGCAGCGCAATGGCTGCGGCGATGCCAAGCCCCAAAAAAGCCTGATACGTTGGATACGAGGGATTGCCGAACATGGGCTAGCACACACCTTCCACAAAGCGGTCGAGCTCAACAAAGCGGGAACCCTTGACCAGTACAACATCATGTTTTTCAAGCGCGCCGCCCATGCGGTCGAGCACCTGCTGATAATCGGAGAACACCTGGATGCGGTCCTCGTCCATGCCCATCATGCGTGCGGCATCGGCCATAAGCTGGGCCAGCTCACCACCCACGCACGCCAGCATGTCGAGCTTCTTGGCGGCGGCATAGGCGCCCACGAGCTCATGCATGCGAGGAGCCTCATCGCCCATCTCGCCCATCTCGCCCAGGATCGCCATGCGAGACCCCGTGCACGAAAGCGAGCACAGCAGATCGAGGCCAGCAGCCATGGATTCGGCACTGGCGTTATAGGAGTCATCGATGACGCGTGCACCGCTCTTGGCGCGCTTGATCTCCTGGCGGTGTCCGGTGATCGTGAGACCCCTAAAGGCAGCATCGATCTGCTCGGGCGTCACGCCCAGGCGATAGGCAACCGCGGCGGCCTTAACGGCATTAGGAACGGACTGCACGCCGGGGATGGCAAGCATGGTATCGATCGTCTCACCCTGGCCAAAATCGAGCGTAAAGACCGGACGGCCTTCGTCATCAACGCGAACGTCGCGGGCACGGACCTCATCATCGTCCGAGACGCCGGCCAGCATCACGTCGATACCAGCAGGTTGGGCGAACGTGTCGCGAATGAACGGCGTAAAGTCGTCCTCACCGCCCAAAACCAGCAGCGGCAAATAGTCGCCAGCGGCGCACATGCCCTGAACGATCTCGGCCTTAGCGCGGGCGATGTTCTCGCGGCTGCCCAAAATGCCGATATGAGAGGTGCCGATCTTGCTCACGATGGCAAGGTTGGGATTGGCAGACTGAGACAGGCGCTCGATCTCGTGGAAATGGTTCATGCCCATCTCGAGCACCAGGACCTCGGTATCGGCCGGAGCGGAAAGCACCGTGAGCGGCATGCCGATCAGGTTATTGAAATTGCCCTTGGTGGCCCAGACACGATAGCGCTTGGCGAGTACAGCGGCGAGCACGTCCTTGGTCGTCGTCTTGCCGATGGAACCGGTAATGCCAACGACCAGGCAGCCAAGCTCCAGGCGGTACGCGTGCGCCAAACGAAGCAGAAACTCCTCGGGATCATCGGTCAGCAGGATGGCGCATCCCTTGTCCTGCGCCAGCGAGACCAACTCGGCATCGGGCTCACGCGTCATCACGACGGCGCCGGCACCCGACTGGACGGCACGGGAAGCAAAATCATTGCCGTCGACGTTTTCACCGGGAAAGGCGACGAAAATCGTCCCTTCCTCGACCTGGCGCGAGTCGATAACGCACCCGCGGCATACCCGATCGACTTCTCCCGTCACGGTTCGGGCCCCTGTTGCGGCCGCGAGGTTGTTGACGGCGATCTCTATCATTGCAGCTCCCCTGTAAACCTAATAATGCTATCGGCGTATTGTATCCCAGCGCCGCGCATGCGTGGTGCAGGGCATGCGAACACCCCTCATATGGGACAACAAACCACGCCCCAAAGATTGTAACCCCCTACTTCGTGCGCGGGATGCCCAGCACGTCGAGCGCGTTGGCCATAATGGACTGGAACGGCACCGCAGCGGCATCTGAGCCGCTCGGCGTTCCGTCGAGCGTGATATAGCACAGCACCTTGGGTGATTGTGCCGGCGCAAAGCCCATAAAGGACGACATGTAGTTCTCCTTGAGGTAGCCGCCGTTCTCGTCGGCACGTTCGGCCGTGCCGGTCTTGCCCGCCACGTCATAGCCGTCAACCGCGCCGCCAACGCCCGTTCCCTCCGACACGACCGTCTGCATGCACGATGTCACCTGGGATGCTGCATCCTCAGAAATCGCACGCTCGCCTTCGCCCCAGTCCTTCTCGTCGCCTTTGCTGGACTTATAGAAGTGCGGGGTCATCATCACGCCGCCGTTGGCGATGCCGCCCACGGCACGTGCGATCTCAATCGGCGAGACAGACAGCGCCTGTCCAAAGCTCATCGAGCCCAGCGTGGCGCCGTCATACTGGTCACGCTCCTTGACGATGCCCAGGCTCTCGCCCGGAAAATCTACACCAGAGCTGTGACCGATGCCCCACTTGTCCACATAGGCGGCAAAGTCGTCGGCACCGATCTTGCGCCCCACCAGGACAAAGCCCACGTTGGACGAACGGCGCATCATCTCGCGCACATCCATGGTCATGGCATAGTCGCGCTTGTCGGCATCGGTGACGGTATCGTCGCCCACCTTGATGCTCGCCGGCACCTCAAACGACGTACTCGATCGCACGACGCCCAAGTCGAAGCCGGCGCCCGCCACGAGTGTCTTAAAGACCGAGCCGGGCTCGTAGGCGTCGGTAACCAGGCGCAGGTTCATATCCTCGGTCTTGGCGTTTTCCAAATCGGTCTGGTCGTAGGTCGGATACGAGCAGGCTGCCAAGATCTCTCCTGTCGTAGGATCGGTGACCAGCGCCGAGCCGTTCTTGGCCTTAGTCTTCTCAACTGCCTCTGCCAGGGCATCCTCGGCCGCACGCTGGATATTGACGTCGAGCGTCGTCACGATATCAACGCCGTCGACCGCAGCCACCTTTTTATAGGCACCGCCCGCGATATAGCTGCCGTCCCTCGCGCGCTCGCGTACGAGAGAACCGTTCGTGCCGGTCAGAAGCTTGTTGTATTGCTTTTCGAGACCAGTCAAGCCGTCGTTGTCTACATTCACTACACCCAGCACCTGCGATGCCAGATTGCCGTATGGATATACGCGCTTCATGGCCTGCTCAAAAAGCACGCCGGGCAGGTTCTTCTTCTCCAGCGCCACAGCATCGTCTTCGTCCACCTGGCGCTTGATATACACCCAGGTTCCATCGGACTCGACGAGCTTGCGGCAGGTCTTTTTATCGATTCCAGTTGCCTTGACCAGCGCCGACACCGTCTTGTCAACGTCCTCGACAAGCTGCGGGTTCACGGCGATGTTGCGACATTCGACCGACGACGCCAGCACGTTACCGTTGCGGTCGTAGATGGTGCCACGTTTGGCATAGAGGGTCTGCGCAAGCAGGCGACGCGCATCGGCACGCTCGCGCAGTTTATCGGCTTCGACAATTTGATAGTCGGCAAGGCGAAAGACGCCCAAGCCCAAGCCAAGCCCGATGAATCCCATGACGGCTTTGCGGCGAGGCAGCGGCGTGCCCGTGAGCCATTCGGTCGACGAACTCTTGCGCGACCTGGTGTTATGCACTTGAGGGCCACCCGAGCCGCGAAGTCGCGACGCCGGGTCGTTGCCACGGGACCGCCCGGCGTTGTAAGATTGCCGACCCGTTCCTTGATAACCAGAACGTCCCCGCGACGAGGGACGTCCAGAACCGCGGCCCCCATCGGAACCGCGGCGATAGTCATTTGTCATACTCAGCTACCGTCTTGCTACTGAGCGGTCGCGGTCGCGTTGGCGCCCGCGGCTGCATCCTGCGAAAAGTCAAGTGTAACGCTCTCGCTGGGCTCCACCATGCCATAAGCGCCCGCAAGGTCGCGAATGCGCGTGTCGGCGCCATAGACCGAATGCATGACCTCCAGGTCGGAGCTCTCATCGGTCGCCTTTTCGAGCGTGTTGGTAAGCTCGGCGTTGCTGTTGAGCACCTGGGCCGTAACGCCGGCGAGCGCCACGCGGGCGACGCCGATCGTCATGAAGATAGCCGCAATGATGCAAAACGTTTTAAGAACGCTCATGAAAACCGGGCTTACCGCCTGGTTTGCCTGACGGCCCGCGCCCGTGTAGACATCAAAGCGCGGCGTGCGCTGCTCACGGGGAGCAACGGGGGCCTGCGGTGTCTCACGATAGGCGGGCATGGCGTTCATATCATAGGCGAGTGCTGCGTTTGAGGTGTTGTAGCCCATGATATGCCGCCTCCCATCCCGAGTACGTTGGTAGTGTGTTTAAGCTTCGTTTATGGTGCGAGCGGGAGGTCCAATATCGCGCGGTCGCGTCTACAGACGCTGCGCCACGCGGATCTTGGCTGATCTCGCCCGAGGGTTGCGCGCAACCTCATCGGGTTGGGCAACCAGGGGTTTGCGGGTGATGACCTTGAGTATCGGCACGTTGCCGCACACGCACACCGGAATCTCCGGCGGACACGTGCACCCCTGGCTCATCTCCTTAAAGTGGTTCTTTACGATACGGTCCTCGAGCGAGTGATACGAGATGACGCAGATGCGTCCGCCCGGGTTGAGCCACCTTGTGGCGGCGTCTAGCCCTCGCTCGAGCACATCGAGTTCGTGATTGACCTCGATGCGAATGGCCTGGAAACTTTTCTTGGCTGGGTGTCCGCCATGCCGACGAGCGGCAGCGGGGATACCAGCCTTGATGATCTCGACAAACTGACCGGTGGTTTCGATCGGCTCATGCTCGCGGCGGCGCACGATCTCACGCGCGATCTGCGAGGCGAACTTCTCTTCGCCGTAGACGCGTAGAATCCGGGCGAGGTCGTGTTCGTTATAGGTGTTGATGACCTCAGCTGCGTTTAAGGTGTTGTTACCCGGATCCATCCGCATGTCCAATGGGGCGTCCTCGTTGTACGAAAAGCCCCTGCCAGGGATATCGAGTTGCGGCGACGAAACGCCCAAGTCGAACAGGAAGCCATCGACCCCGGGCACCTCGGCCGAGCAAAGCAGCTCGTCCAAGTCGCCGAAGTTGCCCTTCAGCAGCTGGTGCGGTACGCCGGGAACCTCGCGGTCCAGACGGGCGCCAGCGGCCTCGAGGGCCATGTCGTCCTGATCGACGCCGAGCAAAAGGCCGGTCTCCCCCACCTGCGCGGCCATCTTTACCGAATGGCCGGCACCGCCAAGGGTGCAGTCGCAGACGACGGAGCCGCTCTTTAGCTGCAGCGACTCAAGCACTTCGCCGAGCATGACAGGTTCATGCCGATATTCTTGTGTCAAGATCCCACGCTCCATCCGTTACTCGTGCCTTGCCCTTACGAGAAGAAGAGGTCCAGCAGGGCCTCGTCATCATCGTCCTCATCGGCCGTAGCGCGGTCCCAAACCTCAAGGTGGTCGTAGTTGCCCACAACCGTGACCTCGCGGTCGAGGTTCGCCTGCTTGCGGAGAGACTCAGAAAGACCGATACGACCCGCGCTGTCCACATCCATCGACGTGGTGCGCTTGTTGATCGCCCTCATGAGCTTCTGGTCGTTGATGTCACGCGGGTTAAAACCCTCGTGGCCCTCACGACCCGCGAAGAGTCCTTCGACCCACTTATCGAAGGCCTCGGCAGAGAACACGTACAGAGCATCGACATCCAGGGCTTTAAACACGCGAACGTGCTCTCCAAGCTCCTCACGAAGGGGTGCAGGCAGGGACAGACGACCTTTTGCATCGAGATTGCGCTCGTATGCACCCGTCATTCCCATGTGCGCCCTCCCCTCGGTTACTCAGATGGCACGTACGCGGGGAACCACCCCGCCTGTCGACGTCATCAATAATATGGGGAACCGTCCCATTTTTCAACACCTTTCCCCACCCCTTCCCCCACCCCGCCCACCATATATTGCAAAACACCCCCAATCATATGTTCGAAAACACAATATGTTGTGTTTACAGCAACGGCGGGATGCCACCTGTGGCACCCCGCCGTTCAACCTCAACCTTCAAGTTGACCTTGAGGCGATTTTTGCGTCCCTTTACATGCCGTTCACATCGCCCCCAAACTCCCCCACCCAAGGCACATGCGGCCCACCACCGCGACGACAAGTGGCAAAAAATGGGACGGGCCCCAGATTGCCCATGCGCGCGCAAAAGCACGCCGCGGCAATCTGGGGCCCGTCCCCAAATACCTATAGATATGCAGGCCAGCGATGTGTTAACGATGTGCCAGCGGGTGCGCCGCCAGATAGACCTCGGTCAGTTGCGTACGATCGACATGCGTGTAGACCTGCGTGGTCGATATATCGGCATGTCCCAAGATCTCCTGTAGCACACGGAGGTCTGCACCGCCCGCAAGCATATGGGTGGCAAAGGAGTGACGCAGCGTATGGGGATGGAGTCCCACCAGCCCCACCTGGCGCCCGTAGCGCTCACAGATGGCATGGATGCCCTGGCGCGACAGACGGCGGCCGTTCTTATTTAAAAAGACCGCCGAGGTCTCGGTTCCGTGGGCATGGGCCGCCAAGCGAGAACGCCCCTCAGTTAAATAGAGCGTCAGAGCTCGCGCCGCGCTTCCCACCAGCGGGGACAGGCGTTCCTTTGAGCCCTTACCGCGAACGAGCACAAAGCCATCGTCGATATGGATATCGCCCACATCGAGCCCCACCAACTCGCTCACACGCAAGCCGCATCCGTAGAGCACTTCCAAGATGGCATGGTCGCGCAAGCCCATCTCGCCCTCGGGGAAGTCTTGATCGAGCAGCGCCGAGACATCCTCCACCGATAGATACTCCGGCAAACGCTCAGCCTTTTTAGGCAGGCGCAACGCCGCCGTTGGATTTTGGGCCACAATCCCATCGCGCACCAAAAAGGCATGCAGGCCCTTCACGGCCGCAAGCGCACGCTCCACCGAGGCATCGGAATAGCCCCCATCGCGACGGTCGGCGACAAAGCCCTCCACGACCTGACGAGTCGCCTCATCAAAAGACATGATGCCCGCCCGCTCCAGATAGGCGCAGTACGTCGTCAGGTCACGACGGTAGGCCGCAATCGTGTTGCGCGCCAAACCCCGCTCGACCGCGAGGTAATCGAGATACTCCCCCGCCGCCACGGCGAGCGACGAGGGAGTAGCTTCGGTATGTTCTTTGTTCGCCGGCACCCTTAGTCCGTAGCGAGGTTCATGGGCGTCACCTGTAGGCGATCGACACCCTCGTGCTGACCGATCGAGGCACGCACGAACTCTCGGAACAGCGGCTGCGGGTTGGTCGGACGGCTCTTGAACTCGGGGTGAGCCTGGGTTGCCACATACCACGGATGCACGTCGCGCGGCAGCTCGACCATCTCGACCAGGCGCTCGTCGGGTGAGAGGCCAGAGATAACCAAGCCGGCGTCCTCGAGCTGGTCGCGGAAGGCGTTGTTAAACTCAAAGCGGTGACGGTGACGCTCGTAGACGAGATCCTCGCCATATGCCTCGCGAGCGAGGGTATCGGCGGCGAGCTTGCACGGATAGGCGCCCAGACGCATGGTGCCGCCCTTCTCGGTCACATCCTCCTGCGAGCTCATCAGATCGATGACGCTAAACGGACCGTCCGGGTCGAACTCGGAGGAGCTGGCGCCGGCAAGGCCGACGACGTTGCGGGCGAACTCGCACACGGCTACCTGCATACCCAGGCAAATGCCCAGATACGGAATCTTGTGCTCGCGGGCAAACTCGGCCGCGAGGATCTTGCCCTCCAGGGCGCGCTTGCCAAAGCCGCCGGGGACCAGGATACCCGAAGCGTCGCCCAGAACTTCGGAGACATTCTGCTCGTCGAGGCTCTCGCCGTCGACCAGCTGGACGTCCACATGGCGATCGTAGAAGACGCCCGCATGGTGCAGGGCCTCGATAACCGACAGGTACGCATCGGGCAGCTGCGTGTACTTGCCAACGACGGCAATCTTCACCTTGTCGGCGTGATGGTTGGCGTGATTCTGTTTGCGCAGGAACTCGTTCCACTCGCTCATGTCGCGCTCACGCGGGTCCAGACCCAGGCGCTCGCAAATGCGCAGGTCAAAGTCCTGCTCGGCAAGCAGCTGCGGAACATCGTAAATGCTCGCGCAGTCCTCGTTGGTAAAGACGCAATCGGTGTCGACGTCGCAGAAGCTTGCGATCTTTCCGCGGATAGCGTCATCGATATGGTGGTCGGAGCGCAACACGATAATATCGGGCTGGATGCCAAAGCTGCGGAGCTCCTTGACGGAATGCTGCGTGGGCTTGGTCTTGACCTCGTGGGCGGCGGCGATATAGGGAACGAGCGACACGTGGATGTAGCAGACGTTCTCGGGGCCGGCCTCCTTGCGGTACTGACGAATGGCCTCGACAAACGGTTGGGACTCGATGTCGCCGATCGTGCCGCCCAGCTCGGTGATGACTACATCGGAGCCGGTCTGCTCCTCGATGCGGCGGAACTTATCCTTAATGGCATTGGTGACGTGAGGAATCACCTGCACGGTGCCGCCCAAAAAGTCGCCGCGACGCTCGCGGGCGATTAGGCTTTTGTAGATGGCACCGGTCGTAAAGTTGGAATCGCGGGTCAGGTTCTCATCAATAAAGCGCTCGTAATGACCCAGGTCCAGGTCGGACTCGTAACCATCCTCGGTTACAAAGACCTCACCATGCTGGAACGGGCTCATGGTACCGGGGTCGACGTTCAGATACGGGTCGGCCTTCTGCATCGTTACTTTGTAGCCACGCGACTTGAGCAGACGGCCCAGCGAGGCCGCGGTGATACCCTTGCCCAGGGACGAAACCACGCCACCGGTTACGAACACATGCTTGGTCATATTGAGTTACCTGCGCTTCCCGTAGAAGTTGTTTATCCACATCTTACGGGTCTTCATTGTAATACTCGCGCCGCGGACCGTTCGCAATTTTTCTCGTGTGCGATTGCATTTCTCAATCTTGAAACAAAACGCCGCCCGGTTTCCCAGGCGGCGTCGCTATGGCAAGGGTTACATGCTGCTATCGATCAGCAACCTCGTCCTCAAGCATTTCTTGAACGAGCATGCCGGTACGGACGCCCTCAAGATACCACTCGCCACGTTCGGTGAGGCAAATGCCATTTGCAAGCTGACCGCCGTCATCGCTATAACGCGAGACGACATCAATCATGCCTTCGGAATCCAAGCGATCGATTGCGGCGCGGGCACGATACGGCGAAACCCCCACGCGCTCGGCAAGCGTTTTGCGCGAGAAACCATACGGCCCGCCATTGTCTTCGGTTTGCTGGTCGATCTCCATCAACACCAGCACCTCGACACGCTTCATATCGTTGACACTCGCACGACCCTTGCCCGCCATGGCAGCCTCCTCAAACCGAGCACGAGCATCTAACGCGCCGTGCGCGACCGACACACCTCACGATGGCAGGTAATATCCATCATGCGGCATCCCGCTAAGGATGAAACAGTTACGGTTATTGTATACCGCTCAAATTGTTTCTAGGCAGGTAAACGACTATTTTTCGCCGAAATAGGCGCTTTATTGATCAAAAAGCCGTACCGGGCGCTAACCCGATACGGCCAAAATGCAATGCAATTACCGCGGTGCTTCAAACTTAGCGATGGAAGAAACCGCGGCGCTCAAACTTGGGCTCGCAGCACACGTTGATACCCAGTTTGCGCAGTACCGTCTCGTCCGTCGGCGAGATAATCACGCTAAAGAAGGCGTCGCAACCGCGCAGCTGCTCCAGGCCCGAAAGGACGCGAGCGGCCGTCTCACTCGTGGCCGAGGTGATCGAGAGCGCCATAAGCGTCTCGTCGGTGTGCAGCCGCGGGTTCTTGCTACCCAGGAAATGCGTCTTGAGCTTGCTGATAGGCTCGATCGCCTCATCGCTGATGACCTCGAGCTCAAGATCAACGCCCGAGACATGCTTAAGCGCGTTCATGATGAGCGAGCTCGCGGCGCCCAGGCGCGTGGAAGTCTTACCGGTCACCACGGAGCCGTCGGGCATGACCATGGCGCCTACGGGGCCACCCGTCAGCTGCTCCCTGGTAAGGGCGGCCGAGCGTGCCGGCGAGTAATTCTTGTCGATACCGGCCTTCTTCATAATGAGCTTGAGACGATCAACCTGCTCATCGCCCACGCCGGTGCGGCGCACGGCCTCGACCGCAGAAAAGTAGCGGCGGACGATCTCCATCTTGGAGGCATCGCGACAGGCATCGTCATCGGTGATGGCAAAGCCGACCATATTGACACCCATGTCGGTGGGGCTCTGGTAGGGGCTCTCCCCCAGAATCTTTTCCATCAGGGCACGGACCACCGGGAAAGCCTCGACGTCACGGTTGTAGTTGACCGTGGTCTTGTTGTAGGCCTCCAAGTGGAAGGAGTCGATGATATTGGCATCGTCGAGGTCGGCCGTGGCGGCCTCATAGGCGATGTTGACCGGATGCGTGAGGGGCAGATTCCAGACCGGGAACGTCTCGAACTTGGCGTAGCCGGCAGCGGTGCCGTGTTTGTGCTCGTGATAGAGCTGAGACAGGCAGGTGGCGAGCTTGCCCGAGCCAGGGCCGGGCGCAGTCACGACGACGAGCGGACGGGTGGTCTCGACAAACTCGTTCTTGCCATAGCCGTCGTCGGACACGATCAGGTCGACGTCGTGCGGATAGCCCTCGATGGGATAGTGCAGCTTGGCGGGAATGCCGAGCGCATTCAGGCGATTACGGAACACATCGGCGGCGGGCTGGCCGGCGTACTGGGTGATGACCACCGCCGCGACAGCGAAACCGTTGCCGCGGAACAAGTCGACCAGGCGCAAAACGTCCTCGTCATAGGTAATGCCCAGGTCGCCACGGGCCTTATTCTTCTCGATGTGGTTCGCGTTGATCGCGATGATGACCTCAACGTCATCGGCAATGCTCTTGAGCATGCGAAACTTGCTGTCCGGCTCAAAACCCGGCAGCACGCGGCTGGCATGATAGTCATCGAACAACTTGCCGCCAAACTCCAAATACAGCTTGCCGCCAAACTGCGAGATGCGCTCCTTAATATGAGCGGCCTGCAGCTCGATATACTTCGCGTTGTCGAAACCCTGGCGCATGTATGGCTCCCGTCCCGTTTCGTAAATTAAGTTCCTACGCGATTATAACGGAGCCTGCCCTCCCCGATGCCCAGGCCATCAACAGGCACCAACCAAACACGCCATCGATAAGTTGCGGTGAAATAGCTCCTGTTTAACCCCTCAAGACGGCCAAACGGGAACTATTCCACCGCAACTTCCCCTTTTGGCGCAAAGTAACCTGACCCCTTTGCACCAACAGCAGAAACGTCGCGGGCAGAGAACGGACAGCGAACAGACACCAGAGCGAGCAAGCCGCCCCCTGCGCCAACAATGGCAGCGCCGCAGGTTGAGCATAAGTCAGCGAAAGCCCACCAGAGCGAGCAAGGTGACGTGAAAGAGGAGGGCATAGGCCTTTTGGCCATGCCCGACGATTGAACGTCAGATTGCCGCTCTGGCGGGCTTGCAGCGTCGAGTGGTTCCGGCGTTTGGTAAAACGCCGGAACACAAGAGCGCCCCCTCCCGCGCACGGAACGGGAGGGGGCTAAAGGTAGGAGTCTACCGGTGGGGTTACCCCACCGGACAGACGATGACCAGGTGATCCGTTATAGGATCGTCATGGTTTCCGTGGGGTACCCAAGGGGTACTTAGAGCATCACGCAAGCGACGGTCAGAATGACGGCGCAGACGACGGAGAGAGCGACGATGAGCTTAAGCGCAAACTTGAGCCAGGTCGTCCACTCGATCTTGGCCAGGGCAAGACCGCCCATGATGGCGCCGGAGGTCGGGGTGAACAGGTTCACGACACCGATGGCGGCGGAGAAGATCATGACCATGACCTCGGGCGAGAAGCCGAGCTTGACAGCCAGCGGTCCCATGATGGGCATGGAGACGGTGGCCATGCCGGAGGTCGAGGGGATCAGGAAGGACAGGCCGAAGTAGACCAAGAAGCTCATGGGGGCGAAGATCACGCCGGACAGGCCGGACAGAGCATTGGCGGCAGCGTCGAGGACGTAGACGTCGAGGCCGGTGCTAGCCATGAGGACGGAGATACCACGGGCAAGAGCGATGACGAGGACAACGGACATCATGTCGGCAGCGCCGGTGATGAAGGTGTTGACGATCTGCTTCTCGGACAGGCCGCCGATGATACCGATCAGGACAGCCATGAGGAAGAACCAGGTGGAAGCCTCGTCGAAGTACCACTGGCCAATGGGCAGGCCGGTGATCAGGGCAGACCAGCCCTGAACGATGGCGTTACCGTCGGCGTCATAGACAGCGCCAGCATCGAAGAAGTTGGCGACGCCCTCATTGAGGTCGGCCAGCGGGATGAAGCCGACGATCATGACGACGAAGGTGAAGGCAAAGGCGATCAGAACACCCTTCTGACGACCGGTGAGCTTGACCTCCTTGTGAACCTCGGAAGCAGCCTTGCCGTGAGCCTCTTCGGCGTCCTTGAGCTCCTGCATCGAAAGGATGGTGGAACCCTTGTCAGCCTTGACCTTCTTGGCATAGCTCATAACGAAGAGGATGGACATAACAGTGGTAACAATCCACAGGACGGCACCGAGGCCGATGATGATGGACTGGTTGACCTCAATGCCAACGCCGGTCAGAGCGTCAACGGCAGCACCGACGGCAAACGGGTTAACCGTGGAGCCGAGGCAGCCGCAGCCAGCGCCGAGCAGGACGGTAGCAGCGCCGACCATGGGGTCGAAGCCAGCAGCCATCATGGTGGCGGCGAGCAGGGCGTAGAAGGGAACGGTCTCCTCGCACATACCATAGGTGGTACCACCGAGGGAGAAGATGAGCATCAGCACGGGAATGAGCATGATCTCATTGCCCTTAAGCTTCTGCACCAGAACGGCAATGCCGTTGTCCAGGGCGCCGGTCTCGGTCATCATGCCGAGGAAGCCGCCGAGGATCATAACGAAGAGGCAGACGGGCAGAGCGTCAGCGAAGCCCTTGACCGGGGCGGTGCAGAAATCGCTCAAGCGGGCAGCGGTAACCGCGCCACCGGACGTACCGGAGACGATAACGGTGATAACCGCGACGATTGCCAGCAGAGCAAGAAGAATGGTGAACGATGAAGGCATACCGCGCTTTTTCTTAGCGGTCTCAGTCATAGTTCTCATCCCCCCTTCATAAATCAATTACTGATCTCGCCCGAAGCGGCTCTTCCGTGCCGTGCATGTCGCTCTGTGCGAGATTTTTACCAGACAAAAGCGCTCGGGGTGCGCAGCAATGCACCCCGAGCGAGATGCTAGATGCTCTTACTTGAGCGTAGCGTACATGACAGCCTTGATGGTGTGCATGCGGTTCTCGGCCTCGTCGAAGACCTTGGAAGCGGGGCTCTCGAAGACCTCGTCGGTGACCTCCTGCTCGGTGATGCCGAACTGCTCGCACTTCTCGGCGCCAATCGTGGTGTTGGTGTCGTGGAAGCTGGGCAGGCAGTGCAGGAAGATGGCACCCGGGTTGGCCATAGCCATGACCTCGGAGGTAACGCGATACGGGGTGAGCTGAGCGATGCGCTCGGCCCAGACCTCGTCGGGCTCGCCCATGGAGACCCACACGTCGGTGTAGAGAACGTCAGCACCGGTGACGCCGTCCTTGACGTCGGTGGTCAGCTTGATGGTGCAGCCGTTGGCCTCAGCGATGGGCTTGCAGGCCTCGATGACGTCGTCAGCGGGCATGCACTCCTCGGGGCCGCAGGCCACGAAGTTCATGCCGAGCTTGGAGCAGACGACCATGAGGGAGCGAGCGACGTTGTTCTTGCAGTCGCCCATGAAGACGAGGGTCTTGCCCTTGATGTCGTAGTTGAAGTTCTCCTGGACGGTCAGGATGTCGGCGAGCATCTGAGTGGGGTGCCACTCGGTGGTCAGACCGTTCCAGACGGGCACGCCGGACTTAGCGGCAAGCTCCTCGACGTCGTCCTGGGCAAAGCCACGGAACTCGATGCCGTCATACATGCGGCCGAGAACGCGGGCGGTGTCCTCGATGGACTCCTTCTTGCCCATCTGCGACGAGCCCGGATCGAGGTAGGTGACGCCCATGCCCAGATCCATGCCGCCGACCTCGAAGGCGCAGCGGGTACGGGTGGAAGTCTTCTGGAAGAGCAGGACGATGTTCTTGCCCTCGAGATAGCGGTGCGGAACGCCAGCGCGCTTCATGTCCTTGAAGTTCTTGGAGAGCTTGAGCAGGTACTCGATCTCCTCGGTGGTGAGGTCGAGGAGCTTGAGGAAGCTACGGCCGGAGAGGTTAACACCCATGGTTCGAATCCTTTCGAAGAAATGAATTACGTAAGTATTAGTGTTGCCCGTTTAACGGGCGAAGCCGGTGCGGTTGTAGGGGGACCGCACCGGAAACGGAAAGACTTAGAGGTCCTCGCGCCAGAAGGGCATGCTCATGCAGCGCGGGCCGCCACGGCCGCGGGAGAGCTCGGCGGAGGGCACGACGAGAAGGTCCAGGCCCTCCTT
>NZ_QSBB01000059.1:0-4337 GCF_003465595.1 Collinsella sp. AF05-9 | reverse complement strand
CCCACATTCATCCGTACATGTACGGATGAATGTGGGAGGTGTTCGGATGAAGTTGCCAATCAAGGTAGCATAGTACTACGTTAACGTGCTCATGGCTGTGGGTTGGTTTAACCTACAGCCATGCTAAAGTTGCCAAAAGGGGCACAAAGGCCAATACGTTTGCGCCATGCCGGCACAGCGACCTGGCATCGTATGCACCGGCGGGATCATCGCTGGCCTGCAAGGAGGGCATATCCACGCGCTCATGGTCGCCGGAGGCCTCGTGATGCAGCACGCGCCGGGCGGCGACTGGAAGCGCGTCGATTGGGATGCGCTTGCCGCCTGGCTCGACAGATACGGTTACAAGGTCGCTGATTGCGAGACGGAGACCCTTCCGACCGCCGACGCGGCGAGTGGGAACGCAAGGGTAAGAACGCATCGTCGCTGAACCAGTGAGTCAGTATTCTTTAGTTGGATGATGGATATTGAAATTAATTAGCGAGATAATGTGCATATCTCATAATGTATGCGTTTCACCATGAGAGAGGGGTCTGTCATGAGCTGGAAACCGAGAAAATGCGTTATCGCCGGTCTCGTAACAACCGGTCCTGGCGGCGGCTTGTTTGCAACCGCAATGACATCGTACCGACTTTTCACTTACATGTTCTAAAAGGCGGTTGCCATGCTGTCGCAAAATCAATCGAGATACTTGAACACAATCGGCTTTGCCCTGCTTGCATTACTCTTTGCTAGCGACCTTTTGCTGAAACCGCCCAAGGAATTCGTTTCGCTTGCCATATCCTGCATTTCCGCCCTTTACTTTACGGCAACCCTATTCGTCGGACTAAAGGAGAGGAAAAAAGGCGCAGTCGCCGCATCCGCCGTAGGCGTGATCATAGCCATTGCATCATTCTTTATCTGACACATTGGTGATTTAGGGGCGATATCGTAGGAATACGACCGGGAGAGTCGGGACCAGATTGCCCGGGTCGCCCGGTCTTATTCCGCCCCGCGCCGCAGACGGCGCTCCGATTGCGCCGAGGCGTGACACGCGTGGGATCTTACCTATTTGTATTACGCGACCGCGAGGTGCCTCTTCTGCATGCGGAACTCCGTCAGGTACATGTTGATGATGACCTGATAGGGGACGTCCGTGCGGGCGGCCTCCGCCTTGAAGTAGTCGATGTTCTCGCCGTCGGTGTTCATGGTGACGCGGCGGCGCAGTTTGAGCTCTAATACATAAGGTCCCAGCTTGTAATACGTGAGCATATGACTACATTAACATGATCATGTATTATCGAGCGTCTGCTGCTCCGGATTCGCCCGCCTGTTATCTTGGGATCGACAGTTTCTTGCGATGAGGCAGACATGTACCAGAATGTCTTTGGATCCGATGGCCAGATCCATCTTGAGAACCAGGTCGGCTGCCAGCGCTTCAACCTAACGACGGGTGAGGCGAAGACGGTCGTCCCGATCACTAAGAATATGAGCACCATCTTCGGCAAGGATGGCGTGGAGACGAAGATTCAGGTGGGGCAGATGCGCCAACTGGACAAACCAGGATTTGGTTGGCTGTTTAATAAGCGCTAACGGTTGAGTTGTCGCAGCATAACCGCAGCTATAAATATGTGACCATATGACCATGCTAACATGTGCGCACAGTCATATGGTCACGGCTGTTGATTGGTGCCTTAGAAAAATTGAAATCGTCCCAACGAACCATCGTCAATCGTCCCAACGAACTATCGTCAATCGTCCCAATAAGTAATCGTTATTTGTCCCAACGACGCAGATAGACAGTATAATTTCAAGTGGATGATTGGAGGGAAAGGCGATGGATAGGTATATAAGACGGTGCGTCGACTGCTTGGTCGAGCGCGACCTTGGCATTTTCGGTGCCGTGCTCATTCAGGGGCCGAAATGGTGTGGAAAGACAACGACAGCCCAGAGATTTGCCGAGTCATCGTTATCTCTCTCCGACCCATCTGGCGGTTTTGCGGCCCTCCAGCTCGCTCGTCTCGATCCGGCCCAGGCAATTGTCGGACCGACCCCGAGGCTTGTCGACGAATGGCAGGAAGAACCGAAGCTATGGGATGCCGTGCGATTCGAATGCGATGCCAGGGGAGGGGAGCCAGGACAGTTCATTCTCACCGGATCTGCGACGCCGCGAGCCGAGAACCAGCCGATGCACAGCGGTGTGGGTCGAATCGCCCGTTTGCGGATGGATACCATGACGCTTTTCGAGCTCGGCATTTCGTCGGGAGCTGTCTCGCTTGGGGCGCTGCTCGCCGGCGATCCCGTTACGGCGTCACTCGGATCCATCGCCGGTATCGCCGGTATCGCGGATTTGCTCTGCCGCGGCGGTTGGCCCCAAGCGGCCGGTAAGACAACTGCCGACGCAATGCGGATAGCCGCCGCCTATATTGACGGTGTTTGCGAGTCTGACGTTTCGAGGGCGGATGGAGTGAAACGCGACCCGGTTAAGGTAAGGGCCTTGCTCTCGTCGCTTGCACGCAATGAATCGACTCTTGCCGGCATGAGGTCCATCGAAAGGGATTTGGGCGTTGACGTCTCAAAGAATACGATTACCGGCTACATGGACGCGCTGCGCCGTATCAATATCGTCGACGATGTCCCCGCGTGGCATCCGGCTCTCAGGTCGCCGGTGAAGTTGCGGCAGGGCGCGAAGCGGCACCTTGCGGACCCATCGCTCGCCGTCGCCCTCATCGGTGCGGACCCGGAGTCGTTGTCATCCGATCCGAAGACCCTTGGCTTGCTCTTCGAATCCCTCGTGCTGCACGATCTCAAGGTTTACGCGGCGGCCAGCGATGCGACCGTATCTCACTACCACGACGCTGACGACCTGGAGGTCGACGCGATTGTCCATCGTCGTGACGGCTCGTGGGTTGCCATTGAGGTCAAGCTTGGGAGCCCCCAAGTCCCAGAGGCAGTGGAAAATCTGCTTCGACTCGAACGAAAGCTGGTCGATCGCGGGGAGAGGCCACCTGCGGCGAAACTCATCGTCATCGGGTTTGGTATGCCGGCTCACGTAACTAGCGAAGGCATCGTTATTGCTCCGGTCGATACGCTCGGAATCTAAAGCTATTTGCATTTCCAGAAATCATCTAGAAGGCGTCTAGAGGATTTCTGGAAACAACCGGTATTTTGATCTGGGCTAAGAAAGGTTGCGGGTCCAAATTCCGTGCTGCGTGGAGCCGGTGATTTTGTTCAGGAACTCGCGCTGCTCCTCGGTTGCGAGGATGTAGGTAGAGCAGCCACTGAGCATCTGGTCGACGTCTGTGATTCCGGACGCCTCCCATCCCAAGATGCTGACGGCCTTGAGCGTCAGGCAGTTGAGGAACATGTAGGACGTGTTCTCGACGTTCGAGGTGTCAAGACGGTCGAGATCAAAAAGCTCCGTGACGCTTGAGCATCCCCTGAACATGCCCTCCAGGGTCGTGCAATCCGATGTATCGAGTTTCGATAGGTCGATTGGGTCAGACCGTCGAACAGGTATCTACCGCTCTCTGGATCCCAGGTATCCAGGACAACGACCTCACGGATTCGATTCCTGTAGGAATACCATGGTTGCTTTCCGAATTCGTCCGTGTGTGTACGGATGAATGCGGGATTCGATACCCCGGCGGCCTGATCGGCAGGCCGCCGGGAACTCTCACTCCTCGATAAAAGCCGGCACTCGGTTAGTCCTGCGCATCTTGAAATCGCCAGTCTCGTGGGAGACGTAGAGAATGCCATCCATCCCATCTCGCGATGCATATGAAAGGTGGACAGAACCGCAATCCGCTCCATCATTGTCGAGAAGATCGAACGAATTCGGGTCGCTCGTTGCGGCCAAACGACCACTCAGACAAGAGCCATCGTCATTACAGATTTGCCATTCCATGTCTTCGCCTGCAAGAATCGCCATAGACGTCCTGGTCGCGCCATCGTTGGCATACATCCCGTCTATGCCAAACCCATTTTCAGCGCCATCGATGAACGACTGCTCGGACCTATACTTCGCGAATGATGCGCATAGTGCCATTGCAAGACCGATTACAAGGCCAACAATCGCTATCTTTGCATAGCCCTTGCCTATCATGTCATTCACCTCCCTCGTATGTATCGAGGTATTCCTGCTTGAGCGTCTGCGAGGACGACTTGATCTTTTCCACGAGCGTGCCGGCCTCGATGAAGTAGAACGAGTCGGTGAGGTCTGCCAGGTCGTCGAGCAGATGGCTTGAAATGAGCACGCTGCGTCCCCGCGCCACCTCGCTGCGCATCGCGTCGCAGGAGGTTTTCCGCTTTCCCGGATCGAGGCCGTTCAGCGGTTCATCGAGGATGAGGTACGGGCAATC
>NZ_QSBB01000058.1:0-4729 GCF_003465595.1 Collinsella sp. AF05-9 | reverse complement strand
TTTTAGTGCCCTCGGATTGGGTCATAGTGTCTGTCGTTGCCAAAACATCGGCGTTGCCTTGGTCCGGACTAGTCGTTGGGTAGTCATTGGGGACGTTTTTAAACGACTAGTCAAACAAGAACCTCCCCAATGACTACCCACAAAGCGAGAGTGGATGTCGTCATTTTGCGGCACTTGGGGACGTTCCTTTTGTGCCGGCAGTTTGGGACATTCCTTGCGTTAAGAGGCTGGCGTGCGTCAACCTGTTCTCATTGCAGCAAAAAATCGCCCCGTTCTCGGTTGAGGACGGGGCGATTCGTCTTTTGGGTTTATGCAGCCAGGCTTATGCAAAGCGGGCGACGAGCTCCTGCAGGACGTCGGTCATCTTGACGAGCGAACTGACCGGGACGAACTCGTTGACGCCGTGGTAGCAATAGCCGCCGGTGGAAAGGTTGGGGCAGGGCAGACCGCGGAACGACAGCTGCGCGCCGTCGGTGCCGCCGCGAATCGGCAGCACTTGGGGCTCAACGCCGCAGGCAAGGTAGGCTTCCTTGGCAACATCAATAAGCTCGGGATAGTCACGAACGATCTCGGCCATATTTCGATACTGCTGCTTAATCTCGACCGTTACGCGCTCCTCGCCCAGACGTTGGTTGAGCATCGAGGCGGCGGCATCAATAAGGTCGAGTTTCTGCTGGAACTTGGCGGCGTCATGGTCGCGGACGATATAGCGCGCTGTGGCGTGATCGACGGTCGCAGATACACCCTCAAGGTGATAAAAGCCCTCGTAGCCTTCCGTATACTCCGGGCGCTGCACGTAGGGGAGCAACGCGTTGAAGTCGCAGAACAGATTGCCTGCGTTGACCATACGACCCTTGGCGTCGCCCGGGTGGATGGACTGGCCCTCAAAGCGGACGGTCGCCTCGGCGGCGTTAAAGCACTCCCACTCCAGCTCGCCGATGGGGCCGCCGTCGACCGTGTAGGCGTACTTGCAGCCAAAGGTATCGATATCCAACAGCTCGGCTCCGTGGCCGATCTCCTCGTCAGGGCAGAAGCAAATGCCGAGTGCGGGATGGGGCAGAGAAGGGTCCTGAGCGATACGCGCGACAAGTGACATGATCTCGGCGACGCCTGCCTTGTCGTCCGCGCCCAGCAGCGTGGTGCCATCGCTGCAGACCAGGTCCTCACCCGCGAGGTCGTTCAGGGCGGGAAGCTTGGCGGTGCTCATGGCAACGGGCTTACCGTCAACCGTGCCGCAGACCAGGTCGCCGCCCTCGTAGTGTACGATGTGCGGCTTCACGCCGGCGCCCGGTGCAACTTCGGTGGTGTCGAGATGGGCGATCAGGCCCAGGGCGGGCTTGTCCTCAGCGCCCGCACTTGCGGGGATATGCGCGCAGACATAGGCATGCTCGGTCACGTGGGCATCTTCCGCACCAAGCTCGCGCAGCTCTTCAGCCAGCACGTTGGCAAGATCAAACTGAACGGCGCTCGAGGGTACCTGGTCGCAGTTTGCATCCTCGGACTGCGTGTTGATCTGGACGTAGCGCAAAAAGCGCTCGAGGACATCGGGGTTTGTGGTGGTGTTTTCCATAAAGATCGCTCCAATCTTGGTCGTCGTGTGCAACAAGAACTCTAGCACGGTATGCCACGGCATACCGCGACGCTTGGATGGGGTAGAATCAGCCATTGAATGCAGAAGGGACGGAAGATCATGGATACGACAAATAGCTCGCGCGAACTACATCTGACGGTGGCGAACGAAGACTACTTGGAGTGCATGGTTCGCATTGAAAGCGAAGAGGGGGAAACCAACGGCGTGCGATCGGTCGACATCGCGCAGCGCCTTGGCGTCTCCAAGGCATCGGTCAATAAAGCGGTTTCGGCGCTAAAGGCATCCGAGCTTGTCGAGCAATCGCACTACGGCAAGGTAGTCCTGACCGATCGCGGCCGCGAGGTTGGCACGGCTATCTGGTACCGTCATCGCCTCGTCCGCACGTTTTTGGTTCAGGAGCTCGGTGTCGAATTTGAGCGAGCCGATTCCGAGGCCTGCATGATGGAGCATGCGCTATCCGAGGACACGATGAACCGCTGGCTCGCCTATCTCGAAAAGCAGGGAATCAGCGTCGAGGAATAGCGGGATATATATGGATACGAGTTATTACAACCGCTTTGGTGCCGAGGAACTTACGCGCCGCTTGTCGAGCGAGACCTTGTTGGCGCAGGGCCCCATGGGCAGTGTTCTGTTGAGTGAGTACGATGCCGCCGACATTCCACCGGCGTTTTGGAATCTGGCAGAGCCGCAAACCGTTTCTCGTATTCATCGCTTGTATGTCGCCGCCGGCGCGCAGGTGCTCATTACCAACACCTTTCAGGCATCGAGCTATGCCCTCAAGCACGATCAGATTGCGCCGTCCGTGGCGGAGGTCAATCGCGGGGCCGTCGACGATGCTCGCCAGGCGCACCCTCAGCTGCTGCTGGGCTCGATGGGCCCGATCGGTATTGAGTGGTTTGCCGAGGACTCTGCCGAGTATCGTGAAATCCGCGGCATTGCGCGCGAACAGGCGCACGCCTTGCTCAATGCCGGCGTTGACGGTCTGCTGATCGAGACGGTGACGTCTATCCGTAATCTGCAGCCCATGCTTGCCGGCGCTCGAGATGCCGCCGACGGCATGCCTGTTCTGGTGAGTTTTGTCGTTGACGATAAAGGCGACCTGCTGGGCGATGGCCTCAACATCGAGGCAGCCGTTTTGTACGCCGAAAAACACGGCGCAAACTCGGTTGGTGTTAATTGCTGTTCGCTTGCGGCCGCGAATGCGGCGGTGCCCAGGATGGTTGCATCGGCGACTACTCCCGTCACGGTGCGTCCCAACGTAGGCGATCCGGTCCAGACTCAGGATGGCCCCGTATGGCACGAGAACCCTGAAGCTTTCGCGCGCGCATGCATCGAATGGAGACATGCCGGTGCCGCAATGGTGGGCAGTTGCTGTGGAACCACGGCAATCACTACGGCAGCAATGGCCGAGGCGCTCGATATATAAAGGGCAAAACCGCTCCATACGGGGCGGTTTTTTTATTGCCTGCATGTCCTCGGCAGCATTTGCCCAAATGGTGAATGCTGGTGCCGGCAGGTTGCCGAGTGCATGTTGCGGGTATACCCCATGCGTAACATGATCCAAACACTGTGAGGTGTCTGCGCGTGTGCGCGATAATTCATTTTGGAACTGACGGTTGGCGCGCTCGCGTCGATGAGGACTTCACTGCCGATAACGTTGCCCGTATCGCCGATGCCGTCGGCGAGTTGTGGCAAAAGACCAATCCGGGCAAAACGGTATATATAGGGTTCGACACCCGGCCCCTGGCGCGCGAGTTCGCTGAGCTTGCGGCGGGCGTGCTAGCAGCGCACGGGCTAGACGCCGTGCTCGCTTCGCGACCTGTTCCGACCCCTGCCCTTACGTGGGCGGCGGCTTATGACGGTGAGGCGTGCGGCGCGCTCATGGTGACGGGGTCCCATCATCCGCAGGGCTATCTGTGCCTCAAGATTCGCATGGGTGACGGCTCAACCGCCAACCAGGATGTCATCGAAGAGCTCGAAGAGACCATGGCTCCCGAGCCAATGGAGATCGAGGGGCAATATCGCACCGCGGATATCATTCCTGACTATATGCAGGCGGTGGCATCGTTTGTCGATGGCGAAGCCATCCGCGCCGCGCACCTGCGCGTGGTTGTCGATCCCATGGGCGGCGCAGCCCAGGGCTATCTAGCCGACTTGCTGCGCGAGCTTGGCGTTGAGGTGCACGAGATTCACGCCGGGCAGGCGTCTGACCAAGAAGATATCTGCCCCGACCCCGTTGAGCCTTGGGTGGACGCTTGCGAGCATACGGTTATCGAGGACGGAGCTTGCGCTGGCCTGGTGACCGACGGCGACGCCGACCGTATCGGCGCGGTTGACGAGCGCGGCAGATATATACATCCGCATCAGATCATGGCGCTCGTTTTGGGCGACTTGGTTCAATTTCGTAATTTGGAGGGGCGCGTCGTCGTCAATCTTTCATGCTCGACGCTCGTGCGTCGCATTGCCGAGGCGCTTGGCTGCCGCGTGACCGTCAAACCAGTCGGTTTCAAATATATAGCGGCGGAGATGAAGAAGGGCGGCGTCCTCATGGGCGGCGAAGAAGCCGGTGGTATCGGCATCGCCGCGCATATGCCCGAGCGCGATGGAATCCTCGCCTGTCTGATTCTGTGTGAGCTTATGGCAAAGACGGACGCGCCTTTGGGCGTTCTGGTCGACCAACTCGAGGACAGATTTGGTAAGACGAGTTACGGTCGACGCGATTTGCGCCTTGAGGCCGAAGATGCCGAAACGTTACGAACCCTGCTGCCGGGCGTAAACCCAGAGTCGATTTGTGGCAAGGTGCCGCAAAACGTTAGTCATATGGACGGCTTGCGTCTGTCATTCGAGGATGACACGTGGCTGCTGGTCCGTCCTAGCGGGACCGAACCAGTGGTGCGCGTCTACGCCGAGGGGTTCTCGGTGGAAGAACGTGATGAGTTGCTCGATGCTGGCTGTGCTTTAGCTAGGGGGACGTATCCGCTCTAACCATGAGATTGCCTTATATAAAGAGATGCTCGGCGAGCGGTAGTTAACGGCTGGCAAACGTTAGTCGGATCACAAGATATGTAGGAAATGTGTACGCCCAGATTCCCGCCCCCGGCGCCCCTCCGGTCTGGCAATATATCTCCTTGCCGCGCG
>NZ_QSBB01000057.1:5593-5815 GCF_003465595.1 Collinsella sp. AF05-9 | reverse complement strand
ATTTCCCGGTTCGACGAACAGCCGATCGTGTCAAATGTGGTCTAACAGAGCCATTCAAAATGCCTCCGCCACGAAAGCGGGGCATCTACTACTTTTTGACCCGACCCCTCGACCACACCCCTCGTTTCGCGAAAGCCGCAGGCCGTCTACCTGCGGTTTTATTAATGCCTGAGACGCCATGGTCGGGGGATGTCGCCCAAACGTAGTAGATGGGCCGGTTTC
>NZ_QSBB01000057.1:0-5583 GCF_003465595.1 Collinsella sp. AF05-9 | reverse complement strand
TTTCCCGGTTCGACGAACAGCCGATCGTGTCAAATGTGGTCTAACAGAGCCTTTATTAATGGGTTCAAATCGATTAAATTAATCCAATTCACAACGCACTGTACCTAAGCAGCTCTTAAAACCAATGCTCGATAGACGCGATCACGTCCCATTTACTGCCATGGCTTGAATGTCGTTTGACAGGACAGGGCTTTTGGGGCCGACAGCATGGTAGACGCAGGTTCAATGACGGCAACGCACGTTGTTGTAGAGCCCGAGGGCGCTACCGTCCCGACAGGGGAGACCGACACATCTGGCGGCGAGGTGCCGGGGGATGGCGGGTCCACTGCCGATGTTGACCCTGCTAATAGAGGGGCTGCTATGGAACAGGCGACGCACCCCACGGTGAAGCCCGCAATCGCGACAAAGACGACAACCGCGACTTCCTCATCACTTCCCAAGACCGCCGACAGCCATTGGATCGCCGTGTCCGCATTGCTGTTCGTACTGGGAACAGCAGCTCTCAAAGCTGCACACCGCTGCTGATGCTCCCGTTTTCCGGAAGTGTGGGGAAAATCAGAACCAGCCGAGCACACTGCCCTATTCTCGCAAAGAGACTGCAGGCAGAGGCGTTGGTGCGCTCCAGTGTGGGCAACAAGTCAGAATTTTGTCGCATTCTTCCGGACTCGGAGAGTCTTGGAAGCCAGTATTGAACTCAAACTCGGTTTCATGCACCCTCTTGCTCTTTGAATACAGGTATCGCTCTAGCGATAGTTTGTTATAATATCGCTAGAGCGATACCTATTAGGAGGCTCGCGTGGAACTGTGGCATGGTTCTCAGAAAATCATTAAGACTCCCCAGCTTGGCCTGGGGAAAGTCCATAACGACTATGGACAGGGATTCTATTGCACAGACAGCCTCGAACTTGCAAGGGAATGGGCATGCTCGCGTGATACCGATGGCTTTGCGAATCGCTATGAACTCGATACAGCCGATCTTAAAATTCTCGACTTGCTATCGCCGCAGTATTGCGTGCTGCATTGGATGGCGCTGCTCGTTGAGCATCGTTCATTTCGCAAAGATACCGCCATTGCCGCGGGGGCGTGTAAATATCTCCACGATCATTTTCTACCTGACACGAGCGCTTGTGACGTAATAAGGGGATGGCGCGCGGACGACTCGTACTTTAGCTATGCCAGGGCTTTTGTGAACAATACGATTACCGTCGATCAGCTTGGTCGATCTATGAGGCTCGGTAACCTGGGAGAGCAGATTGTGCTCAAAAGCGAGCGTGCGTTTAAGAGCATTCGTTTTGCTGGATTTGAACGTGCACAGCAAACTCTGTATGGCCCATTGACCAAGAAGCGAGATGTAGTGGCAAGGGCGCAGCATCGGGAGCTACTTGCCGAAAAACCGTTTGAGGGAATCCGTATCGTCGATATCATTCGAGAGGGGATGACGGGCGATGACCCACGCCTACAGTGAGATGTATCTCGAGGATGCCATGAGAACGCTGGGCGAGGCGGTCGATTTCGCCCTCTGTGACCAAGGGCTTAATCCAGCCGAGTTGACGGCGATCCTGTCGAACGCTCTTGAGATGAAACAGTTTGAGCGCGGTATGCCTCGCGTCGTCTGCGGCATGGCGGGCGACGAGCTCGCGCGCGATATTATTGCCCATGCGGGACTGGCCCCCGTCGAATGCAGGGAGACCTATCCATTCGACCGTTCGCCTCAGTATTGGGCGGGCTGGGTTTTGGCCTATGCGCAATGGATGTGCAACTTGGGCTTTAATGAGCTACTCGAAGTCGCCCCGCTCGATTGGATCATCGGCTCGTACCATCCGCTTCACGAGGCCTCCGAAGATAAATTCGCCCAGATTATTATCGAAAAATGGAACAACGCCCAGGCAGACAAAAAGGGCCTCAAAGCGGCACGAAAGGCGGCCGGCCTTACGCAAAAACAGCTCGCCGCCCAATCGGGGGTTAAGCTTCGCGCCATACAACTCTACGAGCAGAACCAGCTCGACCTACGTCGCGCCTCGGTCTCATCAGCATTGGCGCTTGCAAAAAGCCTAAGCTGCGAAATCGAAGACCTCATCTGGCAGCCGGTTGCCCTGGATACGACTCGCAGGCTATTTCGTCTGTAAAGCTATAGAGGAGTCAGACATGCCTTGGAGCTATGTTCAACAAGATGATGGCGGCTATGCAGCGGAGCGCTCATCCGTTCGCGCCGCTCGTGCTCGATGATACCGGTTCGCTCGAAGCTATGGCCGCGGCCGTGATGCACCTGCACAGCACGCTGATGACGGTCGGGCGCTGCTATACGACCGACGCCACAGGAAACCGGGCCGCGCTTGAGTTTGGACGCGTCGAGTCCGTGCTTACGGGCGCATTCTGTACGATATTCGGCCAATCGCCGGCCGATCGCTTCGCAGACATCTTTGACCAGGTCACCTACGTGGCCGAGCACATGGTCAAGGACCACATCTTTGAGGGCGGCAACAAACGCACCAGCCTTGTCTTTGCGTTGTCCGTCTTAAGGTTCGCCGGCACTCCGGTCGAGCTAATCGACAGCCCCGAGCCCAAAGACAACCAATACTACGCTTGGATCCAGGACCTCGTTTCCAGTCGCCGCACGAACAGCGAGCTAACCGTAGAGCTGCGCCGCGGTTGCGTTGCGGGCGCGGGCGACCCGTCGCACGTATAGAATCAAAGCATACGCACGCCGGTAATTGAATGGATTGGACACCGCATGGAAATCCCCAGCACCCTGTGCTGCCGCCCCGAGACCTCGTGGATCAAGCGATAAAGGGTGGTTTAGCTGCTGGTTTGTCGGCTACCCTGATTGCGGTTGCGCGGTCTACGCCCACGAATTTAAAATCGGGGGCAAAAAGTTCTTGGTAAACCACGCACTGCTATGATAGTATCTCTTTTGCCGAAAGGCGACGGGCGATTGGCTCAGGGGTAGAGCATATCCTTCACACGGATGGGGTCACAAGTTCGAATCTTGTATCGCCCACCATCTAAAGTACAGGTCAGAGGTGTTAAGCCTCTGACCTTTTTCGTTTTGACACCAAGGCTGACACCAAAAACAAATTGCAGTCGTCTAAGGCGTCATTTTTTATCGCACCCTTTTATTGACGCCATTGCCCGTTTTGTATAATACGCATGCGTATTTTCATTGAATTCCCCATGTGATCCGAGCGCAAATGTGGAGACAGGGACCAGATGCCCAGAGCGCCTTCCAGCGGATTTCTATCACACGACGGTTTTTCGGCGGAACTCGTCAAGCTTTTGGTTTGCTTTCGGTACTTACACGCATGATGCCCCGGTAGATAATCGGCCATGTCCGCAATCCGCATGGCCTACGGCCGATACCAGGGGAGGCGCAAATGGACGAAATCGTCTGCGCAAACACCGCATTCCGCTACTGGCGCTGCCCACCGCAAGTGCGCGACCTCTACCCACGCCTACCCAACTCCGAAGAAGGCTGGCGAGCCCTATCCCAAGCCCCTTTCGTAACCAACGTCCTCAAGACCCCGATCATTACCACGACAGCGCCTGGTGGCGTTAACTACCATTCGGGTTTGCGAACGACAATCCACTGCGAAGACGCTTCGGGGGTGGACGGTACGTTGGAAACCACATTGGGCTTTAGGGTAACCAACCCACTTTCGACGCTATTTACCATGGCGCGCTTTATGTCTCCATTCGATCTTGTCCTTGCCATGTACGAATTCTGCGGGTGGTTCTCCGTCTTTAAGCCCACCGCTGCGGTAGAAGCGGAACTACGGAAAGCCGATGACGCCGCCAAAGAAGCCACTACTGATCCCCTCTTTGAACTCGATGAAAGCCAAGACGAAGCACCGTGGAAACGCGTTTATGCGCGCGTAAAAGTTAAAGAATCGATAAATGCAAAGGGGCCAGACGGAAAAAAGAAAACGAAAGAGGTTATAAAGTTAAAGGGCACATCGCTTTGGATGAGAAAGCCGCTCATCGAATTACACGAGCTTCATGAGTACGCAAGGAAGATGAAAAGCCGCAAGCGGGGCGCGAAGTTCTACAACGCCGCGCAGATGGTGACGGGAATAGCAGCGTCTCCGCTCGAAGTTGCTGGCATTCTCTTGCTGTCGCTTCCGCGCTCCCGCGGCGGGGCCGGCTTTCGAAACGTCTACGTCAACGACCCTACGCCGCTGACCGCATCCGCGCAGAGTATTGCGGGGCAAAAAGTTTGCTACGGGGATATCTTGATCGTTAATCCGACCATAATGAAGGCGGGCATCGTGGAGCTTCAGGGGGAAGTTATCCATGGATCGGGTGCTGTGCTCGACCACGATGCCAAGCGTATGACGGCGCTGCAAAGCATGGGGTATGACGTCTTTCTGGTTACGCACGACATGCTTAACGATGCTGACCAGCTTGATGCGATCGTTAGAAGTCTTTGTTCACGCCTGGAATTGCGCTATAGGAACAAAACTGAGGCTCAAAAGACGGCGGAAACGGAGCTACGAGCCAACGTCATGTGCAATTGGCTGCAAATCGGTTGCTAGACGGTCGTTTTCCCGCTCGCTGGCACCCTGGATTAGCCGCTCGGGATGCCTCCGCCACGAAAGCGGGCCATCTACTACTTTTTGACCCGACCCCTCGACCACAACCCTCGTTTCGCGAAAACCGCAGGCCGTCTGCCTGCAGTTTTCGTTTTGCCATCGGCGGTGTGGTCGGGCGGGGCCGCCCAAAGGTAGTAGATGGGCGGGATTCGTGGCGGGCCTCCCCGAGGGCGGGCGCCCGGACGTAGTAGATGGCCCAGTTTCGCGGCGGGCGTCCCACGGGGCGGGCGGACTGACCCCGGATGGGCCCCGGATGGGCGGGCGGTGCCGGGGCATCGCGGTCCCCGGATGCGTGCCCGCGCCCCCGGAAAGTTTTTCCAAAAATGTCCTTGCATCGCCGTCCGAGTTCCCGTATAGTACTTCTTCGCACGGGGGCGTAGCTCAGCTGGGAGAGCGCTTGACTGGCAGTCAAGAGGTCAGGGGTTCGATCCCCCTCGTCTCCACCCGAGCATTGAATGAGGCTCCAACGCAAGTTGGGGCCTTTTTTCATATAGGCACACAAGGTCAAAGGCGGCACCATGATCCTCCTGGTCGACAAGATCGTGCGTTGAACAGGTTCCGCATGCATGGTAGTATTTCTCATCGTGGTTCAAGATAGGAGACCTGTTCAAACGGCCCCTATCGCATTCGCCACCTTACAAGGGCTCTTGGCGCAACGGTTAGCGCAGGGGACTCATAATCCCTGGGTTCTGGGTTCGAATCCCGGAGGGCCCACCACCATCTACCAGCGGTTTCTCTGAAATCTTGTCGATCAGGGAAACCGCTTTGGTTTTGGATTTTCCTTCTCGAATCCTCGTGTTTCTTCTGGCTATCCACCACTATCCGCCACAACTCAATGCATAAACAAGCATTTGGACTGTATATACAATGCGAATTTGCTATGAATCGTCCTGCTTAATCGGCGGCAGGCAGGGGGTCTCGGGCAACTTGGCTGGGCTATTCAAAAGGCTCTGTTAGACCAAGGTTGACATAAAAACGATGTCACCGCGAGGCGGTA
>NZ_QSBB01000056.1:0-6049 GCF_003465595.1 Collinsella sp. AF05-9 | reverse complement strand
TTCCCGGTTCGACGAACAGCCGATCGTGTCAAATGTGGTCTAACAGAGCCTTTTGTTTAGAGTCCCTTACAAGCAAATACGGCGGAGGAGGAGGGATTCGAACCCGTCAGGACGCGGAGCGTAAAGAAAACGCGCCAGTGGCACGTTTTTAGCGCAGCGCGGTCGGCGCAAGCCGACCGAATAAATTTTGAGCTCCGCTCAAAATTTGGACATCCCTCCTATTCAGCCACGTCCCCCATTGCTTTCGATTTCACCTTGAATCTCAAACATGTACATCACCCTCCAAAAACGACATTTTTCGGCATCTTTGGAGGCTGATGCACATGTTTGGTACCCATGACCGTTCCCAGTCCCTACCGTTTGCCGAGCAATAGGGTCTCAATCGCCGCCAACCATGTACTATGTACGGGCATTGTTCAAACCCGAGAATCAAAGGACCTCATCTTGCCCGTCGTCGCCGCTATGACTGTTACTTCACACGCCTCGGATGCCATGGTCGCTATCCCATTTTGGCTCGAGATGTTCGCCGTTGTCGCGGCATCGATCTCGGGCGTGCTGGTCGCTCGCGAGCACAAGCTCGACCTGGTGGGCGCGGTCGCGCTCGCGGTGGTCTGCGGTCTGGGCGGCGGTCTTTTGCGCGATATGACGCTCCAGGTCGGCAACGTCTACATCCTCAACCAGCCCATGGCACTACCGCTCTCCATCGCCACAGCCGCCATCATCTATATCTTCCCGGCAATCGTCGATAAGCCCGAAAAACTCATTCCCCTGCTCGACATCATCTCGGTCGGCATCTATGCAGCAACCGGCGCGGACAAGGCGTTGGTGTACGGATTTGCGCCCGCCGTATGTATCATGATGGGCTTCTTTACCGCCGTGGGCGGCGGCATGCTGCGCGACGGCTTTATGGGCGTGGTCCCGGGCATTTTCCAACGCACCAACTTCTATGCCATCGCGGCCATCGCCGGATCGGCAAGCTATGTAGCCCTCGTCATGAGCGGCCTCATGAGCAATGTTGCCGCACTGGTCGTATGCGTTGTGGTGACCATGGGGCTGCGTTGGCTATCACTGCGCTTTGACATTAAAAGCCCTACCGAGGAAGACATCGCGCGCTTTTTGCACCGTAAAAAGTAGGTAGCACAGCACAACCCCTCGAAATGCAACCGAGAGATTCTTTTAGAGCGCCCGCGCGTTGGGTACCCTGTTAGATACCTGTCGAGTATCTAACGAAGGATTCACTATGCCTTGCAACCAAGTACCGTCGATCCGGCGCCACAAAGCGCAGACCCGCATCACCATCCTATTCGCGCTGATTGCGCTCGCGCTCACCGCACTTCCCACGGTGTCGTTCGCCGGCACCGACACCGCGGGAAACGTGCTCGCAACCGAAGTTGACTCAACTCCGTCCGGTATCGAAGGCGACCTGTACTGGGCCGGCCAAAGTCTCAACCTAGACGACGCCTCCATCGGCCGCGATATTATCGCGGCGGGTGAGAACCTGTCGATTCGCGATTGCACCGTAGGCGGCGCCGTTCGTCTGGCGGCACGCACCATCGATATCGCCAAAACCGCAATCGATGGCAGCGTCACGGTGGCCGGCCAGCACGTCGTGCTCAACACCGGCAGCACCGCCAACTGTTTTTACGCGGCAGGCGAAACGGTCGCCCTGCGCGGCTCCGCCAAATCGGCGGCGCTTGCCGGCGACACCGTAACCATCGACGGCACCGTCGATGGCGATGTTGAGGTCTGGGCCGACAAGCTCATCCTGGGTAAAAACGCCCGCATCACCGGCACGGTGAACGCCCACGTCTCACAGGACCCCGAGCGGGCCGAGGGCGCCCAGGTCGGAGCTCTCAAGATCGACCGGACCGAGAACGAGAACACCTCTACGGCCAACGACATTATCGGCGGCATCGTTGCCGCGGCGCTTTCCACCTGCTTTGTCGCCATCCTGCTTGAGCTTGTCTTTCCACGCGCAACCGCCAGCGCTGCCGGCATGCTCCATCAGCGTCCCATGCCGCTGTGGGTAAGTGGTCTTCTGGGCACGGTCGCCGTCGCTCCCGCCGTGCTGCTGCTCATCATCTCGATTGCAGGCCTGTCGCTCGCCGCCGCCCTCATGTGCGGCGTCATCGGCATCGCTTTGGTCTCGGCGGCATTTACGGGCACCGCGGTCGCGCGCATGGTCGGACACAACCAAAACCGCTACGCCATGGCCGCCGTGGGCGGTATCGTCGCGGGCGCACTCACGGCACTTCCTCTTATGGGCAACTTTGTCAGCGGTGTAGCCTTCGTCTTCACGCTCGGCTACGCCATCCAGATCATCTGGCGCAACGCCCACCTCAAGCCACAGCAGCCGGCTAACACGCCAGGACTCCCCACCGCCTAGCCGCCAACCACCACAAAAGGGCCAGGCACCTTTGTGGTGGCGCAAAGCAACCTGATCCCATTGCACCAAAAAGGGCGCCGACCATTGCGGTCGACGCCCTTTCTTATTGGCAGTTATAAGCCCCAGCGCTTATTTGTTGACCTGGCCAGCGCGGACGGCAGCCTTCTTGCGGTCGGTGGCGTTGAGCAGACGCTTGCGCAGGCGAATGTTCTTGGGGGTGATCTCAACCAGCTCGTCGTCGGCGATGTACTCCAGCGCCTCCTCCAGCGAGAAGGTGCGAGGCGGCACCAGCTGGACGGAGATATCGGAGGTCGAGGAACGCTGGTTGCCCAGGTTCTTGGTGCGGGCGATGTTGACGACCATGTCGCCGGCCTTGCTGCGCTCGCCCACGATCATGCCCTCGTAGCACTCGGTGCCCGGCTCAACAAACAGCTGGCCGCGCTCCTGCAGCGTACCCAGAGCGTAGGCGACGGCCTTCTCGGTGGTCATGGAGATCATGGCGCCGTTCTGGCGGTTACCGATCTCGCCGGCATAGGGGCCGTACTCCAGGAAGGTGTGGTAGAACACGCCCTCGCCGTGGGTGACGTTCATGATGCGGTTCTTAAGGCCCATGATGCCACGCGTCGGGATCTTAAACTCGAGGTGCGTCACGATGCCCGAGGTATCCATGCTCGTCATGATGCCGCCGGAGGTGCCGAAGACCTCAACGACCTTGCCCGAGTACTCGTCCGGGCACTCGACGACGGCCTGCTCGACGGGCTCCATCTTGTTACCGTTCTCGTCCTTCTTAAACAGAACGCGGGGACGGCCGACCTGGAACTCAAAGCCCTCGCGGCGCATGGACTCCATCAGAACGGACAGGTGCAGGATGCCGCGACCCGAGACCTCGACGCCGCTCTTGTCCTCGAGCTCCTCGATCTTCATGGTCACGTTGTTCTCGGCCTCGTTGAACAGGCGCTCCTTGAGCTGACGGGCGCCCACGATGTCGCCGTCGCGACCGACGAGCGGGGAGGTCGAAGCCTCAAAGACGATGGACAGGGTCGGCGGGTCGATCTCGATGGGCTCGAGCTCAACGGGGTTCTCGGGATCGGTGTAGACATCGCCGATATCGGTGCGGTCGATGCCCACGACGGCGGCGATGTCGCCGGCGCCGACTTCCTGGCATTCGGTGCGGCCCAGGTAGTCGAAGGTAAAGAGCTGCTTGACGGTAGCGGTGGCGCTGGAGCCGTCGTTCTTGACGACCAGGATCTGATCGCCCTGATGGATGGTGCCGGAGTACACGCGACCGATGCCGATGCGGCCAACGAAGTTGGAGTGGTCAATGGTCACGCACTGCATGGCCAGCGGGGCATTCTCGTCAACCTCGGGAGCGGGCATGTCGTCGATGATCATATCGAGCAGCGGATACATGTCCATGTTGCCGTCGTTGGGGTCAAGACGGGCAAAGCCATTCATGGCGCTGGCGTAGACCACGTGCTCCATGGCGAACTCGAGCTGGTCGTCGGTGGCACCCAGGTCGGCCATAAGGTCCAGGCAGTCGTTGTAGGCCTTCTCGGGGTTGGCGCCCGGACGATCGATCTTGTTGATAACGATCATGATCTTGAGGCCAGTGTCGATAGCGTGACGCAGCACGAAGCGGGTCTGGGGCATGGGGCCCTCAAAAGCGTCGACCAGCAGCAGGGCGCCGTCGGCCATACGCAGCACGCGCTCGACCTCACCGCCAAAGTCGGCGTGGCCCGGGGTGTCGATGACGTTGATCTTGACGTCCTTGTACTCGATAGAGATGTTCTTGGCGAGAATCGTAATGCCGCGCTCGCGCTCCTGGTCGTTAGAGTCCAGGACGCGGTCCTCGACCTGCTGGTTGGCACGGAAGGCGTCCGTGGCACGCAGGAGCTTGTCGACCATCGTCGTCTTGCCGTGGTCGACGTGGGCGATGATGGCGATGTTCCTCAGATTGTCTACGCGCATGTAGTTCCCCTATCTTCTATCCATATACAAACGGCACGCGTATGCGGCCCGCCCAGCGATACAACGCTCAGCGGGAATATTGAGCCTTTTACCGAAAACTCGTTTATTTTAGCGATTTTAGATAAGAGGGGTTTCCTCACCTGCAGGTTCAGGGTCGCTCCACATAAAACCATCGCCGGCACCCATGCCCTCATACAGCACGTATGCCGAAAAACCGCTCTCGAGCGTGGTTTCGAAGAAGCTCACGAGCAGGGCGTCGTGATAGCCGCCGTCAATTTCGACACAACCGGTGTAGCCGATGGCATAGCGGGCGATGCGGCCCAGGCCCTCGTCCTTAAGACCCATCTTGTGCTCGGAGATAAAGTTGGTGGCCGCCTCGAGGCATGCCTCTTCGCCGTCCTCGTCGAGCGCCGCCAGATATCGGTTGGAAGCAGCGTCCTCGATCGCCACAACTACGCCCGGGTTCTCGCCGGCGGCAAGGTCGTCCAAGAACGCACCAATCAGGTCACACACCATGGCGTCGAGCTCGGCGGAGACGTTACCGGCGTCCTGCATATCCTGTGCCATCTTTAGACCTTCCCATCGAGTCTGGCGTCGTTACAGTTCTTGTGCCTCGGCAGCGATCTTGGCGGCAGCGTCGCGGGCGCGCATCATATCCATCGCGCGCTTGTCGAGTACCTTGATCTGGTTGGTCAGCATTACTGCATCGACCACACCCCAGATTACCAAGCCTGTTGAAATCGAAAACCCAAGCGCACCAACTGTACCACGAAGGCGCGAGCAGATTGCCGCGACAAGGGCGGAGACGACAACCATCTTGATAAACGAGCCGCGGCGCTCGCGAAGCGTGCGGGCCTGCGTCACATAGGCAATGCGTGCCGCCTCGGATGCCTCCGAGCGCATCTGGGCCTCGCGCGCAATGGCCGCCGCCTCAGCCGACATACCGCTGGCCATCAGCGAACACTCCGCAACCCTGCCGCCCCGCATTTAGAAGTCATCGGGGGAGAGCGTATGGACGAACTCGTCGAACTTCTCGAACTCCTGCTCGTCGTCGACATCCTCGGCGTGGGTGGAAACAGTGCCCAGGCGATTCATGATGTCGTCCTCCACAAACATGGGAGCATTGCTGCGCACGGCAAGGGCAATGGCATCACTGGGACGAGCGTCGATCTTGCGCTCCTCGCCATCGGCCAGTACGACGATCGTCGCGTAGAACACTGGCGGCTCGGCGCGAACGATCTCGATGCGCTCGAGCTTGGCGCCCAGGGCGTCAACGGTATCGAGCAACAGGTCATGGGTGATCGGGCGCTCGGCGCGGCCGCTATCGATGCCGCGGCTGATGGCAGCAGCTTCAAACGAACCAGTCTGAATGGAAAGGGAACGCAGCGGCGCGGGCGAGTCCGATTTGCTGCTGCGCTCACGAAGCACGATAAGCGATGGCACGGGACCGGCGGCCATGACGATGGTCTCTATGTCGACACGAACCATGGAACACCTCCGGTACGTAGCGGTTAACACGCGGCAGCCCGCCGCATTGAATAGCTATACTACCCAATCTTTCGCACAGCACACAAAATCAAAGTAGTTAATTTGGGACGGGGCTTTTTTGACTACTTTCAGTAGGTAAGAAAAAAGCCCCGAGGCAATGAACTGCGCCCCAATTCTTGGACGGGCTAATAAGCGGCCTACGCCGCA
>NZ_QSBB01000055.1:0-6429 GCF_003465595.1 Collinsella sp. AF05-9 | reverse complement strand
GCCATAAAAAAGCCTCCCATTTCTTGTGTCCAAGAAATGGGAGGCAGTTCACAACGCGCGCAGCGGGGCCTTTTACATGTCCGAGGACGCGCCCGGAGGGAAGCCCGGGACCGCCGACGGGAGTAATTTACTCAGCCGGGCAAATCTTCTTGAAGAGCTCGATGACGTCGTCGAGCGTCGCCTCGCGCGGGTTACCCGGGAAGCAGGCGTCGGCCATGGCGTCCTTGGCCAGGACCTCGATCTCGTCAGCCTTCATGGCCTCGCAGACGTGCGGGATGTTCACGTCAGCAGAGAGCTGCTTGACGGCGGCGATGGCGGCGTCGGCGGCCTCGTCGGTGCTCATGCCCGTGGTGTCAACGCCCATGGCGACGGCAACCTTGGCCAGACGCTCGGCGCAAACCGGCTTGTTGAACTCCATGGCAATCGGCAGCAGCATGGCGCAAGCGACGCCGTGCGGGGTGTCGTAGTGAGCGGACAGGGTGTGAGCCATGGCGTGGTCGATGCCCAGGCCAACGTTGGAGAAGCCCATGCCGGCGACATACTGACCAAGAGCCATGCCCTCACGGCCGGAGCCGGGCTGGCCGGACTTGGCCTCGGCGACGGAGTCGCGCAGGTTCTCGCTGATCAGCTTGATAGCCTCAAAGTGGAACATGTCGGAGAGCTCCCAGGCGCCCTTGGTGGTGTAGCCCTCGATGGCGTGGGTCAGAGCGTCCATGCCAGTGGAAGCGGTAAGGCCGGCGGGCATGGAGGCCATCATGTCAGGGTCGACGACGGCGACCTCGGGGGCGTCGTTGGTGTCGACGCACACGAACTTGCGGACCTTCTCGGGGTCGGTGATGACGTAGTTGATGGTCACCTCGGCAGCGGTACCGGCGGTCGTCGGCACGGCGATGGTGAATACGGCGTGGTTCTTAGTGGGAGCAACGCCCTCGAGGCTGCGGACATCGGCGAACTCGGGGTTGTTGATGATGATGCCGATAGCCTTGGCGGTATCCATGGAGGAGCCACCACCAATGGTCACGATAGCGTCAGCCTCGGCGGCCTTGAAGGCCTCAACGCCGTCCTTGACGTTCTGGATAGTGGGGTTGGGCTTGATCTCGGAGTAGAGGCTCCAAGCGATGCCGGCGGCGTCGAGCTCGTCGGTCACCTTAGCGGTAACGCCAAACTTGACCAGATCGGGGTCGGAACAGACGAAGATCTTCTTGTAGCCGCGACGCTGGAGCTCGCCGGGGATCTCCTTGATGGCGCCGGAACCATGATAAGAGATGGTGTTGAGAACGAAACGATTAGCCATTGATAGCCTCCCATCGTGTGCGGGGCACCCATTACGCCCCGCGCTACAAGTTCCATCCTAACGCTTTTGAAACAAAAAACGCGTGAGAACGTCAAAAGTGTTAAAGCGTTTCAACATAATAACGGAGCCCCAGTCCTTCCCTCCCGACAGCAGCGAAGGCTAGATTATAGGAGCAATCGCCCAAAGAATACGACCAACTCAGTCTATAAATTGTTTCTGTTTTAGCAATATATGTTTGACAATACGTTTATAAAAGGATACTTTATAGTAAATAAAATGCATGCAGCAAATAGCGTCATTCATTTTGTTAGAAATTGCCCATGCGGTTATTGCAGCTGCATGTACCGCAACGTACAGCGCAATTCTCCGCACGAAGTAGAAGACGGTTCCAATTCGATCGAGGCGATGACGCGTAATGGCTACTGGTCCTAAATCGAGCAAGACGGCTACAAACGAATATCGAATCTCAATTGAAGGTAATCCTTATCCGCATACTCTGGCTCTCATCAACCCAGCGGGAGACAACCTCAACATCAAAAGACATGGGTTCACGGGTCCACTAGGACAGCTATCGAGTCTTAAATATACCGTTTATGACGATGCGAATGAAAAACTCTTCACTGTCGTCGACGGTGGCTTTAGCAACATGCCCAGGGTTGCGCTCATCATCGAACACAAGGAAGTTGCGGTGTTCGATTATGGTCTAAACAGACTTGAGATGAAGTGCGTAACGAACATACCGAATTACGCAATAAAAGGTAACTTCCTATTTGGAGATTACGATATATTCAGCCAACAGGAAGTGAAGCTATCTTCAGTTATCGTCCTTCAATGTGAAAAACAATCGTGCTTTAGCATACAGGTTTTGGATAAAGCCGAATTAGCCGCCGCAATTGGAATACCTACAGCCATTGCCCTTCTTAGGGCTCGGATTGAAGAGCATCTCGAATAAATCGCAAAAAGCAGTTCGTAACAACATTCAGGAGCTAGATAGTTTTTCTGGCTCCTGAATGTTGTTACGAACATGCACCTTAGCGCTTAAGACTCGTGGTCTGCCAGTCAGCTACGATGCGGGCCCATTTCCTGTGCAAGTCGCGTTCGCGATCGATGAACATGATGGCAAACGCGACAAACAGCAGCACGCTCGCCACGACGATGGCGTGCAGGCCCATGCGCTCAATACACCAGTTGCCCAACACGGCGCCAAACACAAAGGTAAAGATCACGCCAAAGTACAGCAGGCCGTTTTCCAAAAAGCCGCGCCTGTGGGTGATGATGTAATCATCCACGTTTTGTAGCGCGTTGCGCAAGTTGCCGATGCACATGGTCGTAGCGATGCCGTGACCGTGGATCTTGCGGAAGCTCTCTACCTGCATACCGCAGGCAAACGAAGTGAGGCAGTTGGCGAGCAGGTTGTAACCGCCGCCCGGGATAAAGCTCACGCCCAGCAAGATAACGGCTTCAAAAAACACCGTCACCTGGCGCCAGTGAATCACACTGCCAAACCGCTCGTGAACCAGGTCGGCAAGCATAATACCCACAGCAAACGACACCACAGGGAAGAAGTAGCGCCCCGCCAGCGCCCAGTTGCCCTCCGAGATGCTCACGCCCACGAGCAGGATATTGCCCGTCTGCGCGTTTGCGAAAACATGATCGCGCCCAATGTACGAATAAACGTCCATAAAGCCACCGGCGAGCGCCAAGATGATGCCCAGCTCGATGGACTCCGATATCTGTTTGGCACGCTGCATCGTCGTGCATCCTCCTTGTTGACGACTCTCTCGTGCGTTGGCGGAAACATAGCCGCCGTTCATACTGTAACCCATTGACAACATGGCATGCGCGCGAGACGGGCTCCCCAACGCGCAGATACACAGTCTGGAAACAAACGGCACCCGCATCGATACGCCGATCCGCCAACCCATGTACTCCACCAGTCTTTTTAGCCCCGTCCCAAAAAGACTGGTTACAATTACGTGCAGCATACAAACACCGGGAGGGATCGTGGCAAAAAAGCCTCAGCACGCTCAGAACAACCAGCGCAGTCAGCAGGGCAAACAGGGCCAGCAGCAAAAGCGCAGCGGTAAGGCGCAGGCCACGGTCGCCCGCACCAAGCATTCCCAAGCGACGCCCGCCCGCCCCTGGCGTCCGGGCCGCGATAAGTTTCTCCCCGTCAGTCGCGCCGACATGGATGCGCGCGGCTGGGACCAGTGCGACTTTGTCTACATCTGCGGTGACGCCTACGTGGACCATCCCAGCTTTGGCATGGCTATCATCAGCCGCGTCCTTGACGCGCACGGCTACAAGGTGGGTATCATCTGCCAGCCCGACTGGACCGACCCCGCCAGCATCACGGTGCTCGGCGAGCCTCGCCTGGGCTTTCTCGTCAGTGCCGGCAACATGGACTCCATGGTCAACCACTATTCGGTGACCAAGCACCGCCGCCACACCGACGCCTATACCCCTGGTGGCGAGGAGGGGCGCCGTCCCAATCGTGCCGTCACGGTCTACGGTAACCTCATCCGCCAGACGTTCAAGGACGCCCCCATCATCATCGGCGGCATCGAGGCGAGCCTGCGCCGTCTGGCCCACTACGACTACTGGCAGGACAAGCTCAAGCGCTCGGTACTGCTCGACTCGGGCGCCGACATCCTCATCTACGGCATGGGCGAGCACGCGATTGTCGAGATCGCCGACGCGCTCGACGCGGGACTGCCCGTCGACCAGATCACCTATATCAACGGCACCGTCTACCGCACGGGTTCGCTCGACGAGGTCTACGACTACGACCTGCTGCCCAGCTGGGACGACCTTACCGCCGACAAGCTCAACTACGCGCGCAGCTTTAACGTGCAGCAGCAGAATATGGACCCCATCACCGGCCATCGCCTGGTAGAGCCCTATCCCAACAGCGTCTATGTGGTGCAGAACCCGCCATCGGCGACGCTCACCACCGACGAGATGGACGAGGTGGCCGAGCTTCCCTACGCCCGCGATTGGCATCCCGACTACGACGCGGCGGGCGGCGTACCGGCCTTTGCCGAGATCAAGTTTTCCATTAGCTCCAACCGCGGCTGTTTTGGCGAGTGCTCGTTTTGCGCCCTCACCTTCCACCAGGGCCGCGTACTGCAGATGCGCAGCCACGACTCGATCATGCGCGAGGCCGAGCTGCTCACGCGCGATCCCGAGTTTAAGGGCTACATCAACGACGTGGGCGGACCGACGGCTAACTTTAGCCGCCCGGCCTGTGACAAGCAGCTCAAGCACGGCGTGTGCAAGAACAAGCGCTGCCTGTGGCCGAGCGTATGCAAAAACATGGTGGTCGACGAGAGCGGCTACACGCAGCTGCTGCGCGACCTGCGCCAGCTGCCGGGCGTCAAAAAGGTCTTCGTCCGCAGCGGCATCCGTTTTGACTACACCATGGCCGACGCCTCGGACGAGTTTTTGCGCGAGCTGCTGGAGCACCATGTCTCGGGCCAGCTGCGCGTAGCGCCCGAGCATGTGAGCGACGCGGTGCTCTCCGTGATGGGCAAGCCGAGCCGCGCCGTCTACGACGCGTTCTGCCGTAAATTTGAACGCCTGAACCGCGAATACGGCCTCAAGCAGTACGTGGTGCCGTATCTGATCTCGAGCCACCCCGGCTCGACCATGAAGGAAGCTGTGGACCTTGCCGAGGCCGTGCGCGACATGGGCTACATGCCCGAGCAGGTGCAGGACTTCTACCCCACCCCGTCCACCATGTCGACCTGCATGTACTACACCGGCGTGGACCCACGCACCATGAAGCCGATCTACGTGGCACGCGACCCGCACGAGAAGGCCATGCAGCGTGCGCTCATCCAATACCGCAAGCCCGAGAACTACAAGCTCGTACGCGAGGCACTAGAAAAGGCCGGCCGCCGCGATCTGATTGGCTACACCAAGCATTGCCTGATTCGCCCCGTGCCGCCGCGCCCGGGCGAGACATCTGCCAACGGCGGACATGGCACCGGCAAGAAGGGCGGCAAGCCGCACGGTGGCGCCGCCGGCAAGGGACCCAAAGGCAGCAAGGGGCACGGCGGCATGTCGCGCGCACAGAACACTGCCGGTCGCAATCGCGCAGCCCAAGGGCGTCAGGGCGCCAACGGAGGCGGGCGTCGCAACTAGGGCAGCGGTGCGCTCGCTGCGTCCATCCCGCACGCGTGGCGCAGCGAGCGCATTGCCTCAACGAGGATGGCGCCGGCGATAGCGACCGTAATTGCCACGTCGAGCGGTGTGTTCACAAACCAGAGCAACGTCATGAAATACGACCAGGCATTAAAGGCAAAGTGCAGCAGAATCGTGTAGCGGAGCTTTCCGGTCGTCACGAGCACCCAGCCAAAAATGAGGCCGGCAGCGCCCGCATAGCAGCCCTGCACCCAGTTCATGTGCATAAAACCGAAGATCGCCGCCTGCAGCACGACCGCCGCGGCGATACCCCACGTGCTCGGGGCCGCCCAGGGCACCATGGCGCCGTCCTGCGCACCCACACGACGCCGGCGCTTCCAAAGTGGGCGGCACTGCGGATTAAACGCTCGGAGCGAAAACTCAAAAATGATACCGCGCACCAGCAGCTCCTCGCAAAACGGAGCGCCGAGCACCGTGGTCAGGACGGCCAGATAGCTCGTGTCACCCATGCCCGTCTCCTCGACAAGTTCGCTGTAGTCGGCCGCGGCCTCGGGCAACAGCGACAGCACGGCGTCGGTCACGTAGCCTACGACCACCTGCAGGGCAAGGCCAATCACGATAACGCAGACGATGCGCCTCCATGCTTTGCCTGCTCCCCCGCCAAGCGGGCGCTCGCCCTGCCAGCGCGCCATAAACGAGCGCGGCCACAGATAACGCCACCACAGCAGCGCCATCAAAAACGACGCCATCTGCGCGGCAGCCTGAAGCAATTGAATATCGAGGTCGTCAATCGAAAAGCCCATGAACACCGATGCGACGCCCAGAGCGGAGAACAAAACCACACTCAGGGCGATATCGGCAGCGACGACGCCAAAACAGGCAAGCGCCCAAATCATCGCATTGAGCATGCCAACCTCCTCCCGACAGCTAGTCATGTAAGAACGTCCATTACAGTCGAAATTGTCAGCCCGGGCCCGTCTCGAGCTACG
>NZ_QSBB01000054.1:0-7059 GCF_003465595.1 Collinsella sp. AF05-9 | reverse complement strand
GCAGGCGTCGGGCGAGGCGGCCCGAGCCGCGGGGTCGAAGGGCGCCGCCTCCGCGATCGCGGGCGCGGTCTCGGGCGCGGCGCCCGCCCTGCTCGGGGCGGTGGCCGGCATCGTGGCCTTCGTCGCCTGCGCGCTCGCCGTCGCGCAGCTGCTGAGCGCGCTGTTCGGCTTCTGGGACGACGCGGCCTCCAAGCAGGGCCTCGAGGGGCTGCCGCCCTACATCACCTACGAGATGGTCGAGGCGGCGCTCGAGTGCCAGGAGGAGTACGGGCACCCGGCGGGCTGCACCATCGCGCAGATCATCCAGGAGTCCGGCCAGGGCGACCGCATGAGCCAGCTCGCAGAGCGCGACCACAACCTCTTCGGCATGAAGTGGTGGTCGGGCTACGCGGGCTGCCCCGAGGTGGCCGGCAAGGCGAACTGGGCCACCAGCGAGGAGTACGTGCCCGGCGAGCACACCCAGATCACGGCGAGCTTCATCCGCTTCACCGGCGACGCCGAGTGCATCCGCTTCCGCAGCAGGGTCTTCCTGCAGGCGGAGCGCTACTCGGGCAACGCCCTCATCCGGGAGGCGATCGAGAGGCACGACTCGGACAGGATGGCCGAGGGGCTCAAGGACGCCGGCTGGGCGACCGACTCGTCCTACGTCGAGTCCCTGAAGTCGATCATGGCGCAATGGGGCCTCTACCGGCTCGACTCCATGACGGTCGAGGACCTGAAGGACCCGGCCGCGAACGGGAACGCGATCGTCGAGGCGGCGTACAGCCAGCTCGGCGTGCCCTACGTGTGGGGAGGCTCGACCCCCGGCAAGGCGCTCGACTGCAGCGGGCTCACGCAGTACTGCTACGCGCAGGCGGGCATCCGCATAAGCCACTACACGGGTTCCCAGTACGAGGAGCTCAGGCGCATACCGCTCTCGGAGGCGAAGCCCGGCGACATCCTCTACCGCTCGGGCCACGTGGCCATCTACATCGGCGACGACAGGTACATACACGAGCCGCGAACGGGCGACATGTGCCGCATAGCGAGCGGCATCGGCAGCTTCAGCTGCGCGCTCACCGCGAGATAGGAGAAACCAATGCAGGGAAAGTCAAGGGTCATGGCCGCCGTCGCGGCAGGCGCGCTCACCGTGGCGCTCGGCGCGGGCGCGGCGCGCTGCGCCATCGCCCCGCAGGAAGGCGCGCAGGATAGTCCCCAGGAGCAAGAGCAGCCCGCGGCTGCAGGCGCCGACGCGGCAACCGGGAAGGCCGCCTCGGGCGCCGAGGCGCTCTGGAACACCGCGTGGACGGGCGCCGACGACCCGACAGCCACGCTGCGGATCGTCGAGGGCGCCATGGTGGAGAGCGCGGGCGGCACCGAGCGCGCCTGGTTCTTCTCGGCCGAGGAGCCCTCCGAGGCCGGCGGCGTGCTCAGCGTGCCCATCGAGGTCAAGGGAACCGGCGACAAGGCGGGAGGCCTGTCGCTCATCCAGGTCTCGGGCGGCGGGGACGCCCGCACCCTGGCATGCGACCTCCTGACGCAGGCCTACGTGCCCCAGAGGGCGCAAGGCGGAGCGTTCTCCGTGACCGGCACCGACGACCGCCTCTCCGAGGCGCTGGGCGCGGATGCCGCCGCCATCGAGGAGGCCGTCGCCGGGAAGGCGGCGGAGGTGTCCCCGCAGGCGGCGGGAGCCACCTGGGACAAGGAGGTGTGGCTCGACTACGCCGGGAACGTCGCGTCGACGACCTTCACGCTCGACGACCCCGCCTCGACGGTGGTCACCGTGGTCTCGCGCGGCGGCTCGCTGGAGGCGATGTAGCCGTGCGGGCGCTCAAGGCGCAGCGCCGCAGGGCGTTCGCCATCTCCGCCGCGGCGGCGTTCGCCCTCTGCGCGCTCCTGCTCGTCCCCGCGCAGCCGGCATACGCCGACATAGCCGGGGACGTCAACGATTGGCTGTGCGGCCTTCTGCGCGACTGCTGCAACTGGATGTTCAAGGCTCAGACGGGCGTGCTCGGGTCGATCGGCGCGAACGGGATCCTCTCGGCCGACTTCGCGCACATGCTCACGAGCTCGAGCGACCTGACCATGCACGACGTCGCCCGCGGCGTGTGGCAGGTTGCCATCCTGCCGATCGGGTGCGGGGTGCTCGGCCTGGTCTTCACCCTGAAGCTCATCGAGATCTCCCAGCGCATGGACGGCAGCCAGAGCCTTCCCGGCGTCAAGGAGGTCGTTTTCCTCCTCGTGTTCTTCGCCGTGTTCCTGTTCCTCATACAGAACAGCTTCGACCTGATGGCGTCGATCTACGAGGTCTGCGGGCTCGCCATCGACCGAGTCGAGGCGCTCTTCGGCGCCGGAGGCGCGCTCGACCTGCCCGAGGTGTCCGTCGTCACCACCGACGACGACATCCCGTCGCTCATCGCCATGCTCGTCGTGAGCCTCATCAGCTGGGTCGTGGTGCTGGCGGCCTACGTCGTCGCCCTCGTGGTCTGCTGGGCCCGCGCGCTCCAGCTCTACATCATGGCCGCGTTCGCCCCGATCCCGCTGGCGTTCCTCGGCATGGACGCCACGCGCCAGATAGGCCTTGGCTACCTGAAGAGCTTCGGGGCGGTCTGCATCGCCGGCGTCATCATCCTCGTGCTGCTCATATCGTTCCCGCTCGTGCTCGGCGGGCTCACCGGGGCGAACCCCGGGACGGGCACCCCGGCCGACGCGGTCGCGAACGGGCTCACCTACGCGCTGCAGTACCTGGCCATGTGCGTGCTGCTCATCCTGGCCCTCGTGAAGAGCGGCTCCTGGGCGCGCGACATCGTGAGCGGCTTCTAGCGGAAAAGCGAGGAAGGGGGCGGTCGCCATGAGATAGGGGCGCCGCGCCGGGGCACGCGTCCCGGCGGATGAAGACAAGGACCGATTGAAAACGAAAAGGAGGAAAGACATGGAAGAGAGGAAGAACGTGTACCTCTCGCTGCACAAGAGCTTCGTGCGCGAGGGCATCGAGTACACCGACCGCGCGACCGGCGAGGCCAGGACCTTCAACTCGGCGACCCTTCCCAAGGGCACCGTCGTCGACGGCGTGGACGTGGGAGGCTACGAGTTCAGCCCCATGTTCGTTAACGAGAGCCGCTTCAAGGGGGCCGACTTCCGGGACATACCGCTGCTCGCGAACCGCGAGGTGTGGCTGAGGAAGACGGTGATGGGCCCGGACGGCCAGCCCGAGCTCGACGAGGGCGGCCGCGCGGTCAAGGACACCGTGAAGGTCATGCCGGCGCAGCTCAAGGAGGCCGTTGACGCAGGGCGCTCGCGCTACCTCGCGGAGCGCGCCGAGCACGCCCGCCAGGCGAGCCGCGCCGCCGAGCACGAGGCGCCCCGCGCACAGCGAAGCGTCGAGAGATAGGGAGGCGGAAAGATGAACGCAGCGAAAGACTGCACCCTGCAGGAAAAGCTCCTCCGATGCGCCATGGCGCTCATCCTGGCGGCGGGGGCGCTGCTCGCCTCCGTGGCGGCCTCGCCCGCCTACGCCGCGCCGAGCACGGTAGACGTGTCCATCGGCGGCAAGATCCCCTACGGCGGCTTCGCCACCACGTGGATGAGCGCCGACGGGAACATCGCCTACTGCGCCGAGCCCTCGTCCCCGACGCCCGCGCCGGGCTCCTACTCGACGAGCCCCGTGTCGAGCGGCGACGTGACAGCGGCGATCTGGTACTCGTTCGGCTCTCCCGGCTTCGACGCGTCGATGTTCCCGGGCAGCTGGTACGACGGCGGCGGCTGGGACGACGCGAAGTACGCCGCGGCGAGCCATGTGCTCATCGCCTACGCCTACTCTGGGTCCGAGTCGGCTGCCACGCACGGCACGAGCGCCGAGTTCGCCTCCTGGGCGAAGTCCGAGCTGATCGGCGGGACCTTCGCCAAGATGAAGGCGGGCGCCGGCAAGGTATCCGCCGGGTTCGAGGCGTTCTGCGTCAGGACCGGCGGCGGCTCCCAGACGCTCGTGAGCTTCAGCTGGTCCACGGGCGGAGTCAAGGTCGTCAAAACGGACTCCGAGGCGGGCGCGGAGCCCCAGGGCGACGCCTCGCTCGACGGCGCGAGCTTCTCCGTCGTTAACGAGACCGGCCGCTACGTGCTGGTCGGCGGCAAGTACTACGCCGACGGCGAGGTATGCGCCACGATCAAGACCGCGCCCGAGGACGGGTCGCACGTCGCCGCGACCGGCGCCGACGCACTTCCCGCGGGCAATTACCGCATCGTCGAGTCCGGCGCGCCCGAGGGCTACGACGCCAGCGACGCCTCCGTCACGTTCACCGTGAAGGCCAGCGAGGTGGCCGACCTCACGGGCGACCCCGTGACCGACGAGGTCTTCCGCGGCGGCGTGCAGGTGACCAAGTCCGACAAGGAGCTGCAGGCGTCCGAGGCGCTCGCGGGCAGCGGCCACAAGGAGGCGCCTGGCGAGCACCCCGGCCTCGACGGGATCGAGTTCACCGTCACGAACCGCTCGGCGCACAAGGTCCTCGTTGACGGCGAATGGCGCGAGCCGGGCGAAGCCGTGGCCACGCTGACCACCGCATGGAACGACGAGGCCGGCGCCTACACCGCGCAGACCGCGGCCGACGCACTGCCGTACGGAACCTACGACGTGCGGGAGACGGCGACGAACGGGGGCTACCTGCTGACCGACGGCGAGCCCCGCACCTTCGAGGTCCGCACCGGCGGCGAGATCGTGAGCGCCTCCGCGGACGGCGCCGCGCTCGAGTTCCGCGACCAGGTGGTGCGCAACGACCTCGAGCTCTCCAAGAAGAGCGAGTCCGACAACGCCGGCCTCATGGTCCCGTTCGCCATCGAGAACGCGGCCACCGGCGAGACTCACGTGCTGGTCACGGACCGCAACGGCGACGCGTCGACCGCGAGCAGCTGGAACAGGCACTCGAGGGACACCAACGCCAACGACGCCCTGCTCGGCCATGAGGGCCCGATTGCTGTCGCCGACATGGACCCGAAGGCCGGCATCTGGTTCTCGCTCGGCGAGGACGGCTCCTCGGCGCCGGTCGACGACTCGCTGGCGGCCCTGCCGTACGGCGCCTACACCATGACCGAGCTGCGCTGCGATGCCAACGAGGGCCTCGAGCTCATCACGAGGAGCTTCTGGATCGATCGCGACTCGACGGTCGCGAAGGCCGTGTGGATGGGCCTCGACGACCAGGAGGGCCCGCGCATCTCCACCACGGCAAAGGACGGGGCGGACGGCGACAAGGACGTCTCGGCCGACGCCGAGGCCAAGGTCGTCGACGCCGTCGCCTACGAGGGCCTGAAGGCCGGCGAGGAGTACGAGCTCTCGGCCACTCTCGTCGACAAGGCGACCGGCGAGCCCGTGGCCGACGCCTCGGGCGTGCCCGTGGAGGCCAAGGCCGAGTTCGCCCCCGCGCTCTCGACGGGCAGCCGGGACGTCGAGATTTCCTTCGACGCGAGCCTGCTCGGCGGCCGCGACCTGGTCGTGTTCGAGAGCCTACGCAAGGAGGGAGCCGAGGTGGCGTCGCACGCGGACCTCTCCGACGAGGGCCAGACAGTCCACGTCGCCGTCGAGGTGGGCACGCAGGCGGCCGACGCCGCCGACGGCGACCAGGTCATCGAGGCCGGCAAGGCCAAGGTCATCGACACGGTGGCCTACAAGGGCCTCGTCCCCGGCGAGACCTACATCGCCGTGGGCACGCTCATGGACAAGGGCACCGGAGAGCCGTTCCTCGACAAGGACGGCAACGAGGTGACCGCGCGCACGCCCTTCGAGCCCGAGGCGCCCTCCGGCACCGTCGAGGTGACCTTCGAGTTCGACACCGAGGGCCTGGCCGAGGGAGACGAGCTCGTCGTCTTCGAGAAGGTCCTGGACTCCGCCGGCAACGTCGTTGCGGCCCACGAGGACATCGACTCCGCCGAGCAGAGCGTCGTCGTGGACAACCCCGACACGCCCGAGGTCCCCGAGGAGCCCTACGCCAAGACCGGGGCCGACGCCCCCGACGGCACCGGCTACGCCGTGGCCGCGGGCATCGCTCTGGCAGCTGCGGCGGGTACGGGCGGAGTGCTTGCGTATCGCAAGCGCAAGGCGGCCGCGAGCAAGGACGAGGCGGCCGAAAAGCCGGAAGAGTAGCGGCAGCGCATCGATACCGAACCGGAGGCCCTGGGCGCTCGCCCGGGGCCTCCCCTGCGAACGGGGGAGGACATGGACAAAGGGAAAGCCGCCACGGCGCTCGCCGTCGCCGTGGCGTTGCTGGCGCTGGCGGCGCTCGCCGTCTTGCCGCAGCCCGAGAGGAACCCATACGTGGTGCACGAGGTGCCCGCTGCGGAAGAGGACGCGGAAATGGAGGCTCAAGAGACGGGAGGCGGAATCGACTGGGACGTCCTTCCCGCCTCCGTCGTCGCATGGGTGCGCGTGCCGGGCACGACCGTCGACTACCCGATCGTCCAGGGCCGGTCGGAATCGCCCGACTTCTACCTCACGCACGATGCTAACGGCGAGCGCTCCGCATGGGGCGCTCCCTACATCGACGCAGGCTGCGCGCAGGGAGCCGAAAGCCCGCTCGTCATCGTGTACGGGCACCACATGTCCGACGGCACCATGTTCGCGCCGCTCGCGCAGTACTCGTCGCGCGACTTCGCCGAGGGGCACCGCACCATCCGGATCTACACCCGCGAGAAGGCGATCGAGCTCAAGGTCTTCGCGGCCGACGTGGTCGACGCGAGCTCGGAGGGCAAGCGGACCGACTTCGCCGACGCGGCGGAGCTCGCCGCCTACCTCGGGGACAAATTGTCCCGGTGCGAGGTCGTCCTGGAAGAGCCGGCGGACATCGCGCAGGCCTGGGCCTTCGTGACGTGCAGCTACCAGACGAGCAACTCGCGCACCGTCGTCTACGCGAAGGAGGTGGAAGGATGGGATTCGCGCCCTTCGGAATAGGGCTCCTCATGGGGCTCCTCACGCTCACGGCCTACGCCTGCTGCGCAGCCGGCGACGACGACCGGGACTAGCCGTGGGAAATCGAAATCGCACAATCAAAACCACCCCTAAAAGGGGTGGTTTGCTCTTAGGGTATAACCCTTGGA
>NZ_QSBB01000053.1:0-8359 GCF_003465595.1 Collinsella sp. AF05-9 | reverse complement strand
TTCCCGGTTCGACGAACAGCCGATCGTGTCAAATGTGGTCTAACAGAGCCAAAGAAATTGCACCCCTTGGTTTCGATAAGTATTTTGAGCACATCATCCTTGTCGAAGACACAACCGAACATAAACCCGCACCCGCACCCATGCTCGAATATCTCCGACGTGCGGGCGCAAATCCTGGCAACGTCGTCTACGTTGGCGACACCGTCTACGACGAACAGTGCGCAACTTCAGCAGGGGTCAGTTTTGCCCGTGCAGCATGGGGATCACACCAAGATATCCCAAACGCCACCTACAACCTCAAAACCCCCAACGACCTACTAACCCTAACAACCAAATAACCCACGCGCCCCACCCTTTCCGCCCCAACGCCACAAGGGCGATTGAGCAGGACGGCTTGGGCGGGTCCCCGTACTTAGTTTCCAAAATCATTCCGCAGCGCGAAGGCTTCTTATTATTTTCAGACCTAACGCCACAAGGGCGACGACCTCGAGTAGGTCAACCTGGGAGGGACGAGGGCTTAGTTCTCCAATCTTTCCGCAGGGGGCAAAAAGCCTCGCCGCACGAAGTGCGCAGCGAGGCTTTTTGCATGCCCGAGGACGATTGGGGAACTAAGCCCCCGTCCCTCCCCGGGATATGTAGCGAGTCGGAGTACCCTTGCTGTTACTCTGCCTTGCCCACAGAGTTGAGGTTGGTCATGCGGATCTTAACCAGCTCGGTGATCTCACGCATGCCCTCCTTGGCCGGCTTCTTGGGATCGAAGCAGGCGGGGTTCTCGGCCATGTAGGCCATGAAGCCCTTGGTGTAGGCCTGACGCAGCTCGGTGGCGTAGTTAACCTTGCAGATGCCGTTCTTCACGGCCTCGGCAACCTGCTCATCGGGCACGCCGGAGGTGCCGTGCAGAACCAGCGGTACGTCGACGGCGTCGCGGATGGCCTTGACCACGGACTGCTCGATGTGCGGGTCGCTCGTGTACACACCGTGGCTGGTGCCAACGCCAATGGCCAGCGAGGTGCAGCCGGTGCGCTCGACGAACTCCTTGGCCTCGGCCGGATCGGTGTAGGGGCTCTCGCCCTCAACCGCGGGACCGTCGTCCTCCTTGCCGCCAACCTTGCCGAGCTCGGCCTCGACGGGCACGCCCATGGCGCGGCCAGCATCGGCGACGGACTTGGTCAGGGCAATGTTGTCCTCGAAGGACTCGTGCGAACCGTCGATCATGACGGAGGTGTAGCCCGTGCGGAAAGCCTGCATGCAGCGGTCATAGCCATCGCCGTGATCAAGGTGCAGGGCAACGGGCACGGAAGCGCGCTCGGCGGCAGCCTTGACCATGCCGTAGAAGTAGTCCAGACCAGCGGTCTTAATCGTGCCCGGGGTGGTCTGCATGATGACGGGGGACTTGGTCTCCTCGGCAGCGGCCAGAACGGCCATAACAAACTCGAGGTTCTCGACGTTGAACGCGCCGACGGCGTAGTGGCCGGCCTGAGCGTCCTTGAGCATCTTTTCGGTGGTAACAAGTGCCATGAGCGTTTGCTCCTCTCCCTCGCCCGCATCTGGACATCGGGCGTAGTTGTTCACAAGGCGTTTTACCTTGCGTTTTGCTGCGCTCATTGTATGAAAATCGACGGCGTCGCACGTATGAGATATCACCGGCACACAGGTCAAGACACTCGTTTTTGAAAAGCAAACGGAAGGGATTCGCGCCGGATCCCTCTATACGACATTGCAGTTTTCAAGCGAATCATCTTTCTTTTATAGAAAAGATAAGTAATCGAAAGGTGTTTTCTTACTCAAAAAGAAAATGAACGAAAATGGACTCAACACAATTCCTGCAAATTTCAGACGATGATGGAGCGAATATGGCCCATGCAACAACCCGAGCTTTTGCCGACGAACGTCGTGCCGCCATCATGGAGATGCTCGAACATAACGCCTCGGTGCAAGTGGCAGAAATCGCCCAAACCTTTGGCGTGTCCTCCGTTACCGCCCGCGCCGACCTAGACGCGCTCGCCGAGTCCGGCAAGCTGCGCCGCACGCATGGCGGCGCTGTGCCGCTCCAGAAGCGACTGACCGTATCCACCCAGGATCGCCGCATCAACGTCAATGTCGCCGCCAAGCAGGCCATCGCGCAAAGCGCCATTGAACTCGTCGGCAACGGCGACACCCTGCTCGTAGACTCGGGCACCACAGCGCTCGAGTTTGTCCGCCTGCTCGACCAGCGCGATGGCATCACCGTCATCACGGCCGACATTACCATTGCCGATTACATCGACGAGAGCATGCCCTCAGTCGATGTCGTCATGCTGGGCGGGGCACTGCGCAAAGGCCATCGCTATTTGTACGGCCCACTTACCATGCAGGCGCTCCAAATGGTCCACGCCGATCTTGCCGTCATGTGCCCTGGCGCTTTCGTTCCCGGCTGCGGCTTTACCACCGACTTTCCCCAGATGGCCGAGACCAAAGCGGCTATGGTCGGTGCTGCTCGTCAAAGTGTCGCCCTCATGGACGCCAGTAAGGTCAACGGACGTGGCATGTACCGCTTTGCCGAGCTGACCGACGTCAACGCCATCGTGATGGACCGTGACCCCGATCACGCCGTCGCCACCTCAATCGCCGAGATCGCCGACGACGCCCGCCCAAATTTCCTCATCGCCGGCGCTTAAACAAAAACCACCACAAAGGTTCACCGTCCCCTTTGTGGTGGTTTGAGCGTTAAACGTGAACGTATCGCTACTTGGAGAGCTCGTCAGCGAGGGCCTCGATCTGAGCGCGCGAGGCGTCGTTGAGCGAACCCAGGACGGTCACCTTGTTCTGCGTCAGGGTGATGTCCTTCATACCCTCGAGCTCCTTGGTCATAATCTTGGCAGCTGCGGGCGCCCAGGAGCCGCCCTCGACGAGCGCCACCGTACGGTTCTGGTAGGCATGCTCGGCAAGCGTATGGATAAAGGTGCTCATGAATGGGAAGATCTCGCCCTGATAGGTGATGGAAGCGAGTACCAGACGGTCATAGCGGAACGCATCCTCAACGGCCTCGGCCATGTCGTCGCGAGCCAGGTCAAAGACGGAAACCTTCTGGCCGCGGGCCTCGAGCGCAGATGCAAGCTCCTCAACGGCAGCCTTCAGATGGCCATACACGCTCGCATAGGCAATCGTGATGCCCTCGTCCTCGGGCTGATAGCTCGACCAAGTGTTGTAGGTGTCGAGGTAATAGCCAAGGTTCTCGGTCAGCACGGGGCCGTGAAGCGGGCAGATGATCTGGATGTCCAGGTCGGCGGCCTTCTTGAGCACGGCCTGCACAAACTTGCCGAACTTGCCCACGATGCCAAAGTAGTAACGGCGCGCCTCGCAGGCCCACCCTTCCGGATCCTCGATGTCGTTGGCGCCAAACTTGCCAAAGCCGTCGGCACTAAAGAGCACCTTGTCGGTAGCCTCGTAGGAGAAGAGTACCTCGGGCCAGTGAACGTTGGGGGCGCCGACAAAGGTCAGGCTGTGGCCACCCAGATCAAGCACGTCGCCCTCTTTGACAACCATCTTGCGCTCGGGGAAGTCGGTGCCAAAGTAGTTGACCATCATGCGGAAGGCGCCCATGCTTGCCACAATCTGCGCCTGGGGATAGCGCTCCATAAAGGCGGCGATGCCGGCGGAGTGATCGGGCTCCATGTGATGGATGACCAGGTAGTCGGGCGTGCGGCCGTCGAGTACGGTCTCGAGGTTGCCGAGCCACTCGTCGACAAATCCGCCATCGACCGAATCGGCGACAGCGATCTTCTCGCCCAAGATAACGTAGCTGTTGTATGCCATACCGTTCTCGGACACGTCGTACTGGCCCTCGAACAGGTCGATGTCATGATCGTCAACGCCAATGTAGCGGATATCCTTGGTGATCTCCATCAGGCAAAGCCTCCTAGATAGACAAATGAACCCGTCTATCATAGCACTCGCCTTCATAGTCACGGCTATCTGCCGGCATCCTTACCGATTGTTATTGATATGCAACGCCGAGCCGTTGACCTGCGAAAACTATGCGCGCGGCGCTGCCGTGGTGTGTCGAACGATGAGCTGACCGGGAATACGAATGGCGACGGTTTTGTCCGATGCCCCCGCCTTGGGAACCGCGCGCTCGAACACCTCGCGCCCGCGCTGATGCAGATCGAATCGAACGGTCGTGAGCTCGTTATGTGCGACAAAGTCGTCGAGCGAGTCATCGACGCCCACCACGCTCACGTCCTCGGGCACGCGCAAGCCGCTATCGCGCAGCGCGGCAATGGCGCCGTTTGCCATCTGGTCGTTTGCCGCGTAAATCGCCGTCATGGTGCGGTCGTGCTCAGCCAAGTACCGAGCGGCCTCGTAGCCGCTGTTGGCAGACCAGTCGCCCTCGAGTGGCTCTACCGTCTCGATGTGTTTACGCTCGAGTGTATCTTGCCAACCGGCGCGACGAAATTGCTCGTCGACCGAGAACGACGGGCCGCCAATATAGCGAATCTGCTCGTGCCCCAGCTCAAACAGGTGATCCATAAGCAATAGCGAGCAGCCGTAATGGTCGGAATCGACCGTGGTCACGCGCGGATGCGCGTACATGGTAACGATGACCGTTCCAATGCCCGGCAACGGATCGAACGTCTCAAAATCGGGCGCCATGCGACTCATGCCGATAATGATGCCGTCCACGGGCAGCGCAGCCATACGACGCGTAGCCTCGGCAAGCGAAAACTCCTCGGTCTTGGACATCTCGACCAGCGTGATGGCGCAACTATGCTCGCGAGCAGCGCTGGCGATGCCGTCGATCATTGAGAGGTTGCCAAACTTGGTGACATCGTTGACGCACAGACCGACCGAATGGTAGCGGCCGTCGCGCAGCGAGCGACCGGCATAACTCGGACGAAAGCCGAGCTCTTGCATAGCGGCTTGCACGCGCTGGCGCGTCTGCTCGTTAACGTTGGGCAAGCCGTTGGCGACGCGCGAAACCGTCTGCTGCGAAACGCCAGCAGCGCGGGCGACGTCGGCCATGGAGACCGGACGCGTACCTGTATCGTTGGACGGGCGCCTTGCCACAGGATCACCTTCACCCTTGCGAGATCTGAATAGCGTGCATGCCGGCCCGGGCAGAAACACACCCCGCGCCGAAGCCCGCTATCGTCGGACGCATGTTAACGTACTCTACTTTTTCTATCAGCGGTTCTTTTGCTCCATATATCCATACGGCCACACCGTTCACGGCCGAAAATCTACCGATTACCAGATTCTCAAAAATAGATATGCGTTGTGTTATGAGTACGTTACCATACCCATTAACGTGCGGTGCCGCGACCGTCTGGTTTGTGGTGCTCAAAATTGTTAACGTACTCATTAACGACACGGATCAGTCTCTCCCGCGTCAAAGAAAGGACCCCTATGACCGCCCCCGACGAAAAGACACTCGCCACCCTCACCAAGTTGTTTGAGGAGGAGTTTGGCCCCATCGGCGACCGCCAGGTGCTCTACGTGCACGCGCCCGGGCGCTCCGAGATCAGCGGCAACCACACCGATCACGAGGGCGGCCACGTTATCGCCGGCTCGCTCGATGTCGCCGTTGACGGTATCGCCGTGGCAACCGATTCCAACAAGGTCCGCGTCGCCGACGAGGGCTATCCCACGTTTGAGATCACGCTCGACACGCTGGATGTTCAGGAGTCCGAGAAGGGCACGTCCGCAAGCCTCGTCCGCGGCATGGCCCACGAAATCGCTGCTCTGGGCGTTGAGCCCCAGGGCTTCGACTTCGCCTTCACCTGCTCCGTCCCCTCGGGCGGCGGCCTTTCCAGCTCTGCCGCCGTCGAGGCCGCGTACGGCCGCGCCATGGAGACGCTCTGGGGCGCGCCCGCCATTGAGCCCGTCGCGCTCGCCCAGATGAGCCAGCGCAGCGAGAACAACTATTACGGCAAGCCCTGCGGTCTGATGGACCAAGCCGCCGTGTGCCTGGGCGGCCTCGCCTACATGGACTTTGAGGACCAGGCTCAGCCTAAGACCCAGAAGCTCGAGCTCAACTTTGAGGATCACGGCTATGCGCTCGTGCTCGTTAAGGTTGGCGCCGACCATGTGGCGGCTACCGACGACTACGCCGCCGTTCCGCGCGAGATGCAGGACGTCGCCGCCGAGTTTGGCAAGGCACGCCTGTGCGAGGTCAACGTTGCCGACTTTGACGCCAAGCTCCCCGAGCTGCGCGCCAAGCTGGGCGACCGCGCCTGCCTGCGCGCCGTTCACTACTGGTACGAGAACGGCCTGGTCGACAAGCGCTGGGCAGCGCTCAACGCCGGCGACATTGACCAGTTCCTGGTCCTGACGCGCGAGTCCGGCGCCAGCTCTGCCATGTACCTGCAGAATGTTGTTGCCAAACTGGGTGCCGAGCAGCCTTCCATGTACGCGCTTGCTCTTGCCGAGCATGTGCTCGACGGCCGTGGCGCCGTTCGTATCCACGGCGGCGGCTTTGGCGGTACCATCCAGGCCTTCGTGCCGCTCGATCTGGTCGACACCTTCATTGCCAAGATGAACGGCTGGCTGGGCGAGGGCTCTGCCCGTCACTACGCCATCTCTGACAAGGGGGCTTACGCGGCATGGCTGTAATGACTGACGTGCGAGAGGCCGCGCAGAACCTGATCGAGTACGCCATCCACCGATCGATGATCGGCCAGGACGACCGGATCTGGGCATACAACACCATTTTGGAGTGCATCGGCGCCACGGGCCCCGCACTCGACATGGCTTGGGCACTCAAGACCGAGAAGATTTCGCTCTTGCACCCCGATACACTCCCCGACTTTGACCTGGAGGGCACGCTTGCCGCGCTTTCCGAGGCCGCCGTTACCAACGGTGCCGCCGAGGACACGGCGTCAGGCCGCGACCGCATCGCCATGCGCATCATGGGTGCGCTCATGCCGAGGCCTTCGGTTGTAAACGAGGAGTTCAACGGACGTATGGGCGTCAACGAGCCCCGCGCCGCAACCGACTGGTTCTACGGCCTGTGCTGCGACGCCGGCTACGTGCGCCGTGCCGCCATCGCGCGCAACATCAAATGGAGCACCCCCACCAACTGGGGTGACCTGGAGATCACCATCAACCTGTCCAAGCCCGAGAAGGACCCACGCGATATCGCTGCCGCCGGCGCCGCAAAGAACACGGGCGAAAAGTACCCCGCCTGCCAGCTGTGCATCGAAAACGAGGGCTACCCGGGACGCTCCGCCGCAGCCGACGGCGGCGCCCACCCCGCTCGCCAGAACCTACGCGTTATTCCCATTCAGCTTAATGGCGAGCGCTGGGGCTTCCAGTACAGCCCGTACGCCTACTTTAACGAGCACTGCATTGCCATGAGCTCCGAGCATCGTCCGATGCACGTCGACCGCAAGGGCTTGACCTGCCTGCTCGACTTTGTGGACCTGTTCCCGCATTACTTCATCGGCTCCAACGCCGACCTGCCTATCGTGGGCGGCTCGATTCTGTCGCACGACCACTTCCAGGGCGGCGCGCACGAGTTCCCCATGATGCATGCCGCCGAGGTCTCGCAGTTTAGCATGCCCGGTTTTGACCAGGTCACCGGCACTGTGCTGCAGTGGCCGCTCTCGGTGCTGCGCCTGCGCTCGCATGACCGCGCTCAGCTGCTCGACGCTGCCGAGAAGATTATCCTCGCCTGGCGCGAGTGGACCGACGAGTCTGCGGGCGTTATCGCGCACACGGCCGACGGCGTAGCGCACAACACCGTGACGCCCGTCATCCGCCGCGTCGACTCCCGCGGCAACGCCGGCGGCGAGATTTACGAGGCCTACCTGGCGCTTCGCTGCAATATCACGACCGACGAGCATCCGCTGGGCGTTTTCCACCCGCATGCCGAGTATCACCACATTAAGAAGGAGAACATCGGCCTGATCGAGGTTATGGGCCTGGCTATTCTTCCGCCGCGCCTGGTTCCCGAGCTCGGCGCTGTCCGCGAGCACCTGCTGGCAGCCAAAGCCGATACCAGCTACGACCTTGCCGCAGCGCTCGAGGGCGACGACCTTTGCCGCAGCCATGCCGCGTGGGCCGAGGACGTCTATGCCCGCCGCGCCGACGAGCTTACGGCGGACAACGCCATCGACATCCTGCACGAGGAGGTCGGCGTAGTGTTTGGCCACGTGCTCGACAACGCCGGCGTCTTTAAGTGGGACGAAGCCGGCCGCGCCGCCCAGCAGCGCTTTATCGACTCACTGTAATGATCCCTTGGGGACGGAGGAAAACGGACTATTTCGTCTTCAAGACAACGGCGCCCGCCGGCAACATCGCCGACGGGCGCCGTTTTTGAGTGTAGTCATTGGGTGTTCCTATAGTTTTGTCAACCTTCGACGCTACTCCCGGTAGGGCA
>NZ_QSBB01000052.1:0-9322 GCF_003465595.1 Collinsella sp. AF05-9 | reverse complement strand
TTCCCGGTTCGACGAACAGCCGATCGTGTCAAATGTGGTCTAACAGAGCCTATTTTATTGGGGTTTATTTTACGGGAACCCCAGTCAACATCATCGAACTTTCTGGGGAATGTTGGGGAGGGGAGCAGGCCCGCTTTAGTCCCCGGCGGTGCTCTGACCTGTGCTGGGTTGACTATACGCAATGCGGTAGCTTCAACATGAGGCCGTCTTGCGGCTCATCGAGGCACGGCACCGAGAACTTCCAGGAAAAGTCCGCGAGGCTGCAGCCTAAGTCTAGTTCCGCATGGTCGTATTTTTCAATTTTGCAGCCAGGGTGATTCTCGTCTGGTAAAAGACGACATTCGACCGGTCGCGACCCGATGATTCGATACTCCTTCTGATATGCGTACTTGGGCGTTTTGATAACGAGATTGTGCGGGATGCCCTCAAAGATCTCGCGAATCAGTTTTGGCCCGGGGACGCCGTAGGAGATGGGACCGTGGGCGTAGACGCTTCCGTCGTCGGCAATGTGTCTGTCGGCGAGGCGTGCGAAGCTGTCGTACTGCACGATACCGATCCACCCGTCCGCGCACCCGAACTCCTGGATCATGCGCATCGGGTTTTTCACGGTGTTGTCGACGATATCGTTCTCGCGGACCGTGTACATGCAGTAGATGGGCAGACAAGTATATCCGTAGAGGCACACTCCGGGAGCCATGGACGCCTCGAGTGGATCGCCCTGCTCGCCAGGCAGGCCATGATAGTAGCCGGCCGCGTTCATGTAGAGGCGACCGTTTATCAAGTCGTCGATGTATGCTTCCTTGGGCGCGAACTTGAGTAGGTATGCGATGCCGTCTTTGAGCATATAAGATCCTTTCTTGGGTGGAGGTGCCCGGGCCGCCTTGTGCTTTCCGGCTTCTCACTGTCAAGATAAGGGAAATTCTCAGAACCTTCGTGCCGGATTGGCGTGGATCTGCGTCGCTTGGGGTGATGGCTCATTGGGACGCTGAGGCTTACGCAGCAAAGAGCTCCGGGGGCCTTATTCCGACCTGCTACGAAATGGTCTGTTGGTATATCGGTCGTAGTATCGCGTCTCAGCTTGACTGTGCGATGTTCACTTCCTTGTTTGCTTCACGAGCAATACGATGCTGGTCTTCGTATTCGAATTCAAGAGATACGCATGTCGATGCATCGAGGTCGAAAACGTAATTGTATCCAGGGACCGAGACGATAACAGATGCGAAGTGGCATGAGTGACCACTGGATTCTTTTTTCATGTTGGAGAGCGCTTCGCGAAGCATTTCCTCGTCAGCTAGAATATTGGATCTGACAAACAGCTCGTTTCTCCTAAAGGGTTCGTAGTCGCCAGAGTCGAGTCTGTCCAGCTTTTTGCGAAGAACCTCAATAATCAGCTCGAACGAATCCGAACCATTTGGGCCATACAGGACTCCTTTTTCGAAATGCGCTCCACATTGCTCAATAAGTTCGATTCGGCGTTTTTCCTGAGAAGAATCATTCTCGTATAGGAGTTTGGAATAGAGGGATTCTGCCTTTCTGCTGTCTTGTGATTGGGAAGCTGTTACCTCGATGCCCAGGGACTGTGCCCGATCGATCAGATCCGGTTTGTCGCTGTAAGCCAAATTGCCGTATTTGTCGTTATCGATAAATTGCAGAACATGTCTCGCATAACACTCCCAGATATCAATCTTGGTCCTGCCAAGGATGGGCATGACGTAGCTTTCGCTATCAATGGGGCTATGCATATGGCTCACTTCTGTTGTCCGGATTATGGGTTTGGTGTTTGCCTAATTGCGGATTCAAATATATTGAGGGCATTGTTCCGGCGATACGCGACCCTGCTCGTTTTTTATTCTATCGCTTTAGGGAAGCGGGTTGATTACAATCTCAACGCAACAGCCTGAGCGGCTGCAATGAAAATGAGAATTTAGGGTCATATGTTTTGTCGTTCGGCTCAATTTTTAACGTTGATTTTTGGATCGATAATCAGTAGACTATCTGAACAGCGGTATTGACGCGGATAACCTACGGGTCCCGCGTCCTGCAGAAAGGCGGCTGTCCTTCTTGGGATGGCTGCCTTTCTTCATTTGAGGAGCCTCAATGACAGCAAAGCCTTTCTTGCCCATTGACGATCAAGTCAGATTGCTTAAGCAAAGGGGTTTGACTGTTGACGACAACACGGCTCGCATTCTGATGAGCGAGGGTTATTACTCGATTGTTAACGGCTATAAGGATCCGTTTATTGATATGAGCTTAAGCTCGAAGTTCAATGAGGACCGGTATCGCAGCGGCGCAACCTTTTCGGACCTATATTCATTGTTTACGTTCGATAGGGAGTTGAGGTCTCTAACATTTAAGTTTCTCATATTAGCCGAGGCCAAAATAAAGACCGCGATCGCGTACACCTTTTCGAATGTTCATCGTGGTCCCAATGACTATTACTTGCAGTCTTCATTTTGTGCTCAAGACGAATATTCTGCGACGGGAAAAGACGAGGCGAGATACGCCCGTGAGATTTCCAATCTGACGAGCATACTTAGCCGCAGGGCATTAAAAAGTAAATCTGAATTTGTTGCTCACTATCGCAATGAATATGGTTCGGTGCCGCTGTGGGTTCTGGTTAATGATTTGACGTTTGGAAACATGGAGCATTTCTACAATCTGATGAAGCCCGGCGAGCGGCGTACTTTTTGCAAAATGATTGTAGATGCAACTGGGAAAACCGGATCGAAGAAAAGCGGTTTCTTTAGCGAAAAGGCCGCTCAACTTTCAATTGAAACACTCGTTAAATTCCGTAACGTTTGCGCCCATGACGAGCGTCTTTATTGTGCTAGGGTCGGAGGGCGCAAGAACATTAACTACATCCAGATGGTGTGGATGCTCAAACGTTATCTGACCGAGATTGAATTCAGAACGTTTGTCGAAGAGTTGACGGCTCTGCTGAGTAGGTATTTGAAAACCTACGCGATAAAGCACATACTCGACCAAATTGGATTTGTTGAGCTGCTTCAAAAGTCACAAGATGGCACCCTGTTCGATTGAGGCTGAGGGCGTCGATACGGTTGAGTTGTCCTGCAATTGATATCCAAATGATTGCACGACAATCTCTATCGAGTATCCAACTTTGCAGAATTATGAGCTGTGGTCAATGAGATGGTCGATGAGTTCGACGGTGGAGTGGTCACTATCTTTTACATTGAAGCCTAAGGCGATGGACATGCTTTAGATGGGACCGTTCTCACGTGCTGCTGGTTCATGAAGAGTTTTAGACAATTAGAATTAGTTTGGACATGGCTTATTTATCAAGGGGGGCTGGCAAGAATGCGTCGCAATATCTTTCTGGGTTTTGGTTGTAGCGGCTATCGCTCCTTTTTCGGAAGTGAAGACTCGCGCTTCGGTCCATTTGATAAAGTCCAAGTCCTAGCGGGACAGAATAACTGCGGAAAATCGTCTCTTGTTGATTTTGTTATTAAGGCAATGACATCCATTGACCAAAGAGGGGAAATCGCCCGCAATCGCTATCCCTTCACTAGGGAAGATGCGCCCTTGCTGCTGAAATCAGCGGGGGCAAATGACCCGTTGACTATTTCCCTGTGTATAGATCGATCTGTTTTATTGGAGTCCTCCAGTTTAAAGCGACCTTCTGGAGATAAGCGGATGGCAGAGCTTTCTGAGTTATTTTCCCGTCCGCCGTATATATCAAACGATGGAGATGGCGTTTGGCTTGACTTTCTAACGGCGTCGCCGGCTGCTGGGTCGTCTTTAGTAAATGATCTGATTGCGTCTTTCTCGCAGTATAAAAGTGCAGGCTTGTCTATGGACCTGAATCGCTGCTCCCTTGATCCTCTCCAACACGGCGGTGATGACGAATCGTGCTATGCCGACATAATCCGCAGTATTGTTCCGTGGGGGAATATCCCTCGCTTTGTTAAGGTCGATGCAATTAGGTCGGTTGAAGACGATGATTTTCCAGATCGCGATGTCGATCTTTGCAGCGGACGCGGTCTTCCAACAGCTTTGCTTCGCTTGTTTAATCCGGAGCGTTCAAATCATGCTCGGGCAGAAGCGCGGCTGAATAAGCTGCAAGGATTCGTGCGCGATGTCATGAACGACCCCCGTGCCTCTCTGCTTGTTTCGCATGAAAGCCATGAGATATCTCTTAAGACTTCCGATGCCGATTACCTGCCGCTTGAATCTTTGGGTACGGGAGTTACGGAGCTCGTAATTCTCGCTTCGATTATTGCTTGCAACGACAACAGCATTATCTGTATTGAAGAACCCGAAATTCATCTGCACCCGGCTCTGCAGGCGAGGTTTATGAAATACCTTCTCGAGGACGATTCAAACCGATTTATCATCACTACGCATTCTCCAACTGTTATTAACTATCCTGGCGTTCAGGTTGCCCATGTGTCTAAGACAAATGGAGTTTCTGGATGCAGACAGCTTGACGGTCTGGGTTGTGCTCGCGATTTGCTTGATGATTTGGGGGTCAAGGCCTCCGATCTGTTGCAAGCAAACTTTGTAGTGTGGGTTGAGGGGCCCTCGGACCGCGTGTACCTGAATTATTGGATTAAGAGATGGTCTGATGAGCATAACATTTCGCTCGAAGAAGGTATTCATTACAGTGCAATGATTTACGGTGGCAAGTTGCTGAATGCACTAGATGCAAGTGCTGGCGAAGATATCCCCGCGGAGCTGATATCCCTCTTTAGAATCAATACTCATCTCTGCGTGCTGATGGATTCTGATAAGAAATCCTCTCATTCGAGACTTAATTCAACCAAGCGACGCATTATTGACGAGTGCACACAGAACGGCGCAATGTCGTGGGTTACCTGGGGCGCAACAATTGAGAACTATGTTCCAGAAGATGTGCTTGCAGCTTCGATTGAGAAATGTTATTCGGGTAAAAAATGGGAGCATCCCCTTGGTGACAGATTTATTTGCCCGCTGAGCTTTACGTTTAAGGGTGGGAAAACGCATCCAGATAAAATTAGGATTGCAAGGACTGCCTGTGGGGCCGGTTTTTCTCCGTTGGGTGATGCAATGAAACGCGTGGCAGAGTTGTGCGATCTGATATGTGCGGCCAATGACGTTGAAACGCAGTAGGTGAATTATCGACCTGTCAATCATGATTGAGGGGTGCGGCAGCTTTGGACAATAGCGTTGCGTATGAGTTGTATCTATACACGATTGATACTTACAAGAGACTTGCCAGCACGCTTCCACTTGATGAGAGGCTTGCCCGTTTCGATCCTAATTGCTTTTCGAAATTAGGTGAACTTGAGCTTGGGGATGAAGCGTTTGCTGCGGTCTCGGTGCGTCTTATGCTGCAGCGCAAGTATTTTGTGCGCGGAAAGGACTTGTTTCTCAGGAGGCTGCTCAAGTCTGCTGAACGGGACTTCGCTTCTAGTAAGGATGTGATTGAATCCTTGCTGGATAGTCTTGATGCCCTTAATAGCCAATCAATTGAGTTTGCCTTTGGGGACGGCAAGGTTGTCGAGGGTGCCTTTGCAAACGTCGAAGATGTAATGTACGGAGTGCTGATGCACGCGGATATAACGCGGGCAGAGAACCTCGTCTCTGTTCCCGAACACATGAGACTGGTCGCCCTGGCACCGTATATCGCGGGGAGAGAACAGATTTTGCTGCAGTTCTCTGAGTTCCTTCTTAATGCTGGAATCAAGCCGCTATCGAGGAAAGAGGAAGCATCGGCAACTGTTTCGTTTGAATCAAAAGACGCTTGTCGCCAGATTGAGAATTCGCCATTTTGGCGAAATCTTCGCGGTAGAGATCTTGGGGATGAGGACATTGAGAAAAAGGTTCAGCAAGGTTCGCGCGATGATTTAGAGATAATCACCGCTGTTCTACTATTCAAAGAGGCGCTTGGCAGAAGGCCCCTGGACCCCAGCGAACTCAATTCCCTTGTCGCACGGGAGACCATTTTCAGATGGGGTGATTATTTGCAAGCCGCCGAGCTTTTGGAAGGGGATTATGGAATGAGCACTCTTGTTCGGTATCAAGAGGACGGCTCGGCCCTCGTAAAGCTTCTCCCAAACGTTCGAGAACCGTTTCTGATTGAGGGACCGCAGCTCATCGAGGGCGGGCATGAAATAGTTCTGGTGAAGCGGAACGGCATTTGGAAGATATGGGCTATGAGGTGACTCTTTTCATCTAGTTTGGACGGCCTTTTATCCATTGGCGGGCGACGTATCACTTCTTTTGCAATTTAACAGCCACATAGCGAGTACGGCCACGCCCAGTCATATGATTCCCGGCGCTAAATAGCAAATCACTGACGTGGGCGCATGGACCGCGTCTTCGAGAGTCGCAACAGTTGACGAGGAATCGTCGCGTAGGGATATAAAGAATCTGGTGAGTGCGTTAGCCAGAGATGGCTTTACCGGGTTGCCGATGGTGGAGCCGGGCGCTGGAAAAGTTCTTTGTCTTGTGACGATATGTTAAGATCGATACCGTTCAGTTCCCGGATCCGCGGGTCGGTGTAGTTGGCGTTGTAGATTGTCGTGTGCACGTCTTCAACAAAGCGGCTTCGCCTGTTTTCGGTTTCTTGATGGCATGGAAGCTCATCTTTTCTTGTTCCCCCAGGTCTCTTAAATTGCCTCGTCGAGAAGTTCTACAAAGAGCCTACTGTGACTTGCCAACTCATACACTGCAGTATAGCTTGCGCCCGCTTTCGCCTCGTGCCAGGCAAGCGGATCGTAGTAGGCGAGAACATTCAATACTGGAAGAAGGCATTGATATGGGAAGTGCCGTGCCTTTTTGCCACCAAAATGCCCACCGTGCTTAATGGCGTAATTCATAAGATTTGTTATGGTCTCGGCCGGCTAGTTACGGGCTGATTTCCTCAATCAAGGGGAGATGGTGTAGAGTATTTTCCTACAATACAAAAGCTCTTCGGGAGCTTTAAGGGCGACGCTTTCTGTTAGAGAGTGTTGCCCTTTTTTCATGCATGTAATGTGCGACGTGCTTGCTAAACGCCATTCCGGCAATGGGATGGTCGAGTGTGGGCGGTTTGCACCTTGCGCCTGCTGTCATTGGTGTAGCAAGCACTTGATTTAGCCTACTTAAAGTCTATAATCAAAGAAAAACCCTGAAATATCTTTTCAAAACAATGAAAGGAATTTTGAGGCCGATGCTTTGCCAGTTTACCTTCAGGAACTATAGATCCTATCGCGACGAAACTGAGCTTTCCATGCAGGCAACATCGATGAGGGAGTTCGAGCGCTCCCTCATAGAGTGCCCTGACGGGCAGAGTTTTCTTCCGGTGGCTGCGGTGTACGGACCTAACGCTGGCGGCAAGTCTAACCTGCTCGAGGCGCTTGACTACATTCGTTCGGCGGTGGCCAGGCCTATCAGATTGCTGTCTGCCAGCACTGATGCGCCAGAGGGTAACCGTCCTTCGATACCCCGTTGCTCTGCGTTTGAGTTCGATGACGTGTCTGCTGCCGAGCCCACCGAGTTCGAGCTCTACTATCGCGCGGGTGAGCACGAGTACCGCTATGCCCTGTCCGTGCATGCGGACGAGATCGTGTCCGAAGGCCTATGGCGGCGAAAATTGGGAGCGTCACGCACGGCGATGCTGTTCGAGCGTGAGGGCGCAGAGGTTGAGCTCGGTCCCACGCTGCGTAAGCTCGTGACGGCTGCGAGATTCAACCCGAGACTGCCGTACCTGTCGTTTCTCTGCATCAACTTTGACGCGCCGGTGGTCAAGGAGGCTGCCAGCTGGTTTCTTGACGGGGTGTTCCTGAACTATAACAGCTCCTATCTGGAGCAGATGCTCGAACAATTGCTCGATGAGGATGACTCACCCGAGGTCACGCGTTTTTTGCGCGCCGTTGATGTACGTATTGATGGCTTCAGAGTGGAGAGGGCGCCGGAGTGGCGCGGCCAGCGCGTCTTCGTGAGGCACGAGGTGGGCGGCAAGGCGTACGAGCTGCGTTTATCCGAGGAATCTGCCGGAACCCAGAAGCTCATGGGGTTGGCTGCGTATCTGATGACAGCGCTTGAGCGTGGTGGCACCGTTGTGGTAGACGAGCTCGACGCCAAACTGCACCCGAAGCTTCTTCGCTATGTGATTCTGCTGTTTAAGGATCCTGGGGTCAACAAGAGTGGCGCGCAGCTCATCTTCTCGTCCCAGGATGTGTCAACCATGCGAAACGATGTGTTCCGCCGTGACGAGATATGGTTCGCTGCGCGCGGCGAGGGGGAGGCGAGCCAACTGTGGTCTCTCGCCGACATCCACGAGGCAAACGGTAATCTGGTAAGCAAGAACGCGGCTTTCGACAAGCAATACCTGTCCGGTCGCTACGGCGCCGATCCGTATCTCACCCGCATCGAGGAGTGGGATTAGCATGGTGGCGAAGAAGTCGAAGGGCTGGCGTAGCGGCAAACGAGAGGGCCGCTCGCGCATGGTTCAGATGACGCGTCATCTTGTAGTGAGCGAGGGCAAGGAGACCGAGCCTCGCTACTTTGAGGGTGTGCGTGCGGCGTTGGGTGCGGCGAACGAGCGTAAGGTTGCCATTGTCGTTAAGGGGACCGGCAAACACACACTTGACCTACTTGACTTTGCCGTCGAACACTGCCGCTATGCGCCCGAGACATTCGACCATGTGTGGCTCGTGTATGACAAGGATGACTTTCCTGCGTCCGACTTTGACGCGATGGAGCGCAAATGCGACGAGCTCTCCGATGGTTCGAGGACCTTCCATGCGTTGTGGTCGAACCCCTGCTTCGAGCTGTGGCCTCTTCTGCACTTTCGCTACACGACCGCGCATATGTCCGCGTCCGACTGCCAGCATGCCCTCGCGCAGGAGATGTCGAGAGACCTGGGCATCGAGTACCGCAAGAACTTGGACGGGCTGTTCGAGGTGGTGGACGGCAAACGAGGCGAGGCATTGCAGCGTGTTGGGCGCCTCGTCACATACCATAGGGGGCTGGGTAACGTTAAGCCATCTGCGCAAAACCCTGCAACTAAGGTGGGCGAAATTTTCGATGTAATCGGGCCGTATCTGGCTGGCTAGTCGAGTCTGTGGATTGGCTTTCCGGTTAGGGCGATTGGCGGATTGTGATGCGCGATTGCAAATCCGGTGCGTAGGAGAAGTGCGGAGAAAAATCGAAACTCGCCGAGCATAGCCCGATTTCAGGCAACAAAACCGCAGGTCGCGGGTGCCCAAAACTAGGGTCTGGTCGACAGGTCTCGGTTTTTCACCCCACTTCCGAATTGGTCGCTCATTTAACACTCTCGATGTGGTGGCGCGCGCAGACGTGGTGTAAGAGCGTCCCGAGGTCCGTCGCTGCAAGT
>NZ_QSBB01000051.1:0-10260 GCF_003465595.1 Collinsella sp. AF05-9 | reverse complement strand
AGGCCCGATTTTGCCTCTTGACAATGTCCTGCTCATATTAAAAGGAACGTCCCTAAGTGCCGGCCGCAGCTACAGTAGCCCAAAGTGCTTGGCGGCGTTGTAGATGCCGTCTTCGTCTACGGCGGTCGTAACGTAGGTCGCCGCGGCCTTCACGGTATCCTGCGCGTTGCCCATGGCCACACTTGTGCCCACGGCCGAGAACATCGACAGGTCGTTCTCGCCGTCGCCAAAGGCGATCGTCTCGCTCGCGTCGACACCCAGGCGCTCCAGCGTCGCCGCGACACCCAAGTCCTTGCCGCCGTTAGCGGGAATAATGTCGCAGAACAGGTCGCACCAGCGCGTAGTGAGCGAATGCGACACCGCGTCGGTCACGATATGCTCGTCGGCCGGGTCCACAAAGGCGCAGAACTGGTAGACCGGTGCGTCAAAGGCGTGCTCAAACGGCTCCTCGTGGTAGACAATCCCCGCGTTGCCGCCGGCCGTCACCACGCGCTCGGACAGACGGTTCACAAACGAGTTCTCGCCCTGCATGCACAGCGAGTCGTAGCGCCCCTGCGCTACCTGGTCCACAATCACCGCAACGTCATCCGGATCGATCGGGCAGCTGCGGTAAACGCCGTCAGCGTCAAAACAGTGCTGACCCGAAAGCGTAATGTACGCATCCCATCCCAAGTCGAACAGCCAATCCGGCATCTGGTAGGTCGGGCGGCCCGTGGCGATCACGCACGCAATCCCCTGTTCGCGAAAGCTGTCGAGCACCTGCTGCGCCGACGCCGGAATCCGATGGGTCTTAAAGCTCAGCAACGTGCCGTCGATATCGAAAAATGCGGCCTTGATCATCCTTGCCTACTCCTCGCCCTCGAGCTTTTCACTCGCCTCGAGCCACGCCATCTCCAGCTCGTCCATGGCGGCGTGAGCCTCGTCAATCTTTGCCTGCTGCTCGCCCAGCGCCGTGTAGTTGGTGGGGTCAACCTGGGCCATCGCGGCCTCGGCCTCCTCCACGCGAGCGCGCTGCGTCTCCATCTTGCGCTCGAGCGAGCTCACCTCGCGGCGGAGCTTCTGGCGCTCGGCGTTGGAAAGGCCATTGGGCTGGCCGCTCGCTTTGGGCTTTTCGGCCGCAGCTGCCGCGGCACCGGTGTCAAACGTGCCGGTCTTGGCACTCGGCGCACCCACGGGCTCGCCCTCGGCGGTGGCGTTGCACAGGCGCAGGTACTGGTCGACGCCGCCAGGCATATGCGTCAGGTGGCCGTCGAGCAGCGCCCACTGCTGGTCGGTCACGCGCTCCATCAAAAAGCGGTCGTGCGTCACTAGGATCAGCGTGCCGGGCCAGCCGTCAAGCAGGTCCTCGACGATCGCCAGCATGTCGGTATCCAAGTCGTTGCCGGGCTCGTCCAGGATAAGCACGTTGGGCTCGTCCAGAATCGTCAGCAACAGCGACAGGCGACGGCGCTGGCCGCCCGAAAGGTCGCCGATGCGGCTCCAGAGCTGCTGCGTCGTAAAGCCCAGGCGCTCGCAGAGCTTCTCGGGCGAGGTCTCCTTGCCATCGATGACGTAGTACCTTTTGTAGTTGCTGAGCACTTCACGGATCGTGTCGCCCATGTAGGGTTCGAGCTCCTCGAGCTGCTGCGACAGAACGCCAAAACGCACCGTCTGGCCAATCTTCACACGGCCGCGCGTGAGCTCAATCTTGCCCTGGATCACGTCGAGCAGCGTGGACTTGCCGGCGCCGTTCTCACCTAAAAGACCATAGCGGTCACCCGCACCAATGAGCCAGGTCACATCGGTGAGCACCTGTTTGGACGAGCCATCGGCATCCGCATAGCCGGCGTCCACGTCGACTACATCGATAACCTGCTTGCCCAGGCGGCTCACGGCCAGGCGCTTGAGCTCCAGCTCGTCACGTACGGGCGGCACGTCGGCGATCAGCTCGCGAGCGGCATCCACCCGAAACTTGGGTTTGGTGGAACGAGCCTGGGCACCGCGGCTCAGCCACGCGAGCTCCTTGCGCGCCATGTTGCGACGGCGCTCCTCGGTAACGGCGGCCATGCGGTCGCGCTCCACGCGCTGCAGGATATATGCCGAGTAGCCGCCCTCGAAGGGATCTACCTGGCCGTCGTGGACCTCCCACATGCTGGTGCAGACCTCGTCCAAGAACCAGCGGTCGTGCGTGACCACGAGCATGGCGCCCTGGCCGCGCTGCCAGCGGGCCTTTAAGTGACGCGCAAGCCAGTTGATGGTGCGCATGTCCAGGTGGTTGGTGGGCTCGTCGAGCATGAGCACATCGTAGTCGCCAATCAGCAGGCGCGCGAGGTCCACGCGACGGCGCTGACCGCCCGAGAGCTCGCCCACCATGCCCTCCCAGGGCACATCGCTAATAAGACCGGCCAGAATCTGGCGCGTACGCGGGCTCGACGCCCACTCGTACTCAGGCGTGTCGCCCACAACGGCATGATGCACGGTGTCGGTATCGACCAGGTTGTCCTTTTGGCCGAGCAATCCGATCGTGGTGTCGCGGCGGTGCGTCACGCGGCCGTCGTCGGGCTCCAGCGTGCCGGCGAGCACGCTCAGCAGCGTCGACTTGCCGTCGCCGTTTTTGCCGACAATACCAATACGGTCGCCCTCGTCCACGCCGAGCGTCACGCTATCGAAAATATGCTTGGTGGGAAACTCTAGGCTGATGGAATCGCATCCCAAAAGAATCGCCATATGCCCTGCTCCTTCGTAGAAATTCAACGTTGTCCATGATAGCAGCGAGCCCCACCCCAAACCACCACGAAGGTGCCTGTCCCCTTTGTGGTGGTCGTTTCGGTCGCAGAGCAAAAAGGCGGGCCATCTCGCAAAAGAGATGACCCGCCTCTCCAATCAGTCCCGCGGCAACCGTGGCCGCCGCGGGCCTCAAGCATGTCCCGGACTAGGAGAACATGCCGGTGAGGTAATCATTCAGCCGCTTATCCTTGGGCCGTTGGAAAATCTCGTCGGTCTCGTCGTACTCGACCATATCGCCCATGTAGAAAAACGCCGTGCGGTTGGACACGCGCGACGCCTGCTCCATGTTGTGCGTCACGATGACGATGGCGCGGTCGGCCACGATCGACGACATGAGGTCCTCGATCGCCAGCGTCGAGATGGGGTCGAGCGCCGAGCAGGGCTCGTCAAACAGGATTACGTCGGGGTTGAGTGCCAGCGTGCGCGCGATGCACAAACGCTGCTGCTGGCCGCCCGAAAGCGCGTAGGCGCTCTTGTCGAGCTTGTCCTTGACCTCGTCCCACAGGGCCGCACCGCGCAGGCTTTCCTCGACCATGCGATCGAGCTCGTCGCGGTCGGTGATGCCGTGGCGCTTGGGCGCAAACGTGATGTTGTCTCGAATGGACTTGCGGAAGGGGTTGGGCTGCTGAAACACCATGCCAATGGACCGGCGCAGCTCGTAGGTATTCTCGGTCTTGGTGTTCACGTTGCGTCCGCGGTAGCTGATCTCGCCCTCCACGCGGCAGCCGCGAATCTCGCGATTCATCAGGTTGAGGCTGCGCAAGAAGGTCGACTTGCCGCAGCCCGAAGGCCCGATGAGCGCCGTGATCTCACCCTTGTGGAAGTCGAGCGACGTATTGTGCAGCGCATGGTGGTCGCCATAGTACACGTTGACGTCCTTGGTGGAGAGCACGACCTCGTCGCTCACGGCCTTGCCGCTCACGCGAACACGTTTCTCGCTCTCCCCCACGCTCGACAAAAAGTCCTGGGTGTCGGACGATGCCGCCTCGGTTGCGGGCGTCGCATTCGTCTCGCTCATTCGGCCGTCATCCTCCTTGCCAGTTGCTTGCCCACGATACGGGCGACTACGTTAAACAGCAGCACGCAAATCATCAGCAGTGCCGCAGTGCCCCAGACGATCTGCTGGGCCTCGGGGCTGCCCTCGCCATAGATCTTGTAGATGTGCACGGCCAGCGACTCGCCGGGACGGAACACGTTCCAGGCGCAGGTGGGGCTCGACAGGTTAAAGCTCAAGAAGTTCAGGCGAACCGGCGAGCTCATGCCCGAGGTAAAGAGCAGCGCCGCGGCCTCGCCAAACACGCGGCCGGCCGAAAGCACGATGCCGGTCACGATGGCGGGCATGGCCTCGGGAATCAGGATGTGCAGTGTGGCCTCCCAGCGAGTGAGGCCCATGGCCAGGCATGCATCGCGCTGGGCCTGCGGCACGTCCTCGAGCGCCTGCTGAATCACGCGCACCAGGATGGGGATGTTGAACATGGTGAGCGCGACGGCGCCGGAGATGATGGAGTACTTCCAGCCCAGCTGCACCGAGAACACCAGAAAGCCGAACATGCCTACGACAATGGAGGGCAGCGAGGACAGCGTCTCGATGGCGGTCGAGGCGATGTCGCGAATAGGCCCATCGGGCGCGTACTCAACCAAAAAGACCGCGCCGCCCAGGCTGATGGGCACCGAGATGATCAGGGTGATCAGCAGCAGATAGAACGAGTCGAACAGCTGGTAGAGCACGCCGCCCTGCGTTCCGTTGGCGCGTGCGGGCTGCGTGAGAAAGCCCGGCTGGAACAGCGTCGAGATACCCTCGAACAGGATGTAGGCCACCATGGAGACGACGATAAGCATGACGATGGCGACAATCGCCGTCAGCACGCCCGTGGCGATGCGGTCCTGCTTTTGGACAAGCCCGAGTCTCGCCTCGTCGATGTGGATGCGCGTGCTAGCCACGAGCCTTCGCCCCCTTGCGGCCAATGAGATGGATGATCAGGATAAAGATGAGGCTCATGCCCATCAGCAGCAGACCGAGCGCCCACAGGACGTCGTCCTGCGCCGAGCCCTCGGCATAGACCGCCATGGACGTGGTGAGCGTGGTGGTGATGGTAGACGCCGGCGACAGCAGCGACGTCGGCATGGCCTCGATGCCGCCAATGACCATGCGCACGGCGAGCGTCTCGCCAAAGGCGCGGGTCATGCCAAGGATGACTGCGGTCATGAGCGAGGGCATGGCGGACTTGAGCACCACGTGCCAGATGGTCTGCCAGCGGGTGTAGCCCAGCGCGAGCGAACCCTGGCGGTAGCTATCGGGCACGGCGCGCAGGCCATCGACCGAAAGCGTGGTCATCGTCGGCAGAATCATGACTGCCAGCACGATAGCGCCGGGCAAGATACCCAGACCCGTGCTCACGTGGAAAACGCTCTTCATAAGGCCGACGACCACGTGAAAACCGATCAGGCCAAAGACGACCGAGGGAATACCGGTCAAAAGCTCAATGAGCGGCTGAAAAACCTTGGAGCCAAACTTAGGCTGAATCTCGACCGCAAAGATGGCAGAGCCGATGGCGATGGGCAGTGCGATGAGCGTGGAGAGCACCATGACCGCAAACGAGGTGACGATCAGGGGCAGGGCGCCAGTGTAGGGCAGGCCGTTTTCGGCCGTGTTGGCCAGGTCCCACTTGGTACCGATAAAAAACTCGACGATCGAGACGCCGTCCTTGAAAAAAGCCGAGAGGCCCTTTTGGGCGACCATAAAGATGAGCGCGGCAACGACAAGCGTCACGAGCGCTACGCACGCACCCGTGACGCCCAGGCCCACGTTCTCAAGCTCGCGCTTTGGCAGCTGTTTTGCCATTGCAAACCTTTCCGGGGGCGATTACTTATTTAGCGGAGACCTTGCCACTGGCGTCCTTGACGACCTTCATGGCAGAAACGGGAATAAAGCCCTGCTCCTCGACGAGCTTGCCCTGGACGTCGTCGGAAAGCATGAACTCCAGGAAGGCCTTGGTGGCCTCGTCGGCGTCCTTAGCACAGTACATGTGCTCGGTCGCCCAGATCTTGAAGGAGTCGTCGGTGACGTTTGTGCTCTTGGGCTCGACGCCCTCGACCATGATGGCGTTGAACTTGGAGTCATCGAAGTGCGAGAAGTCAAGGTAGGAGATGGCGTTGTCGGTGCTGCCCATCTGAGTCTGGACATCGCCGGACTTGTCGAGCTCGGCGTCGCCCTTAAAGTCGACGGCCTCGTCGCCAAAGACGGCGGCCTCGAAGGTGGCGCGGGTGCCGGAGCCGGCCTTGCGGTTGAGAACGACGATCTTGGCGTCGTCGCCGCCGACCTCCTTCCAGTTGGTGATCTGGCCGGAGAAGATGCCCTTGAGCTGCTCGAGGGTCAGGTCGTCGACTGTCACGTTCTTGGAGACGACGGGGCCCATGCCCACGACGGCGACCTCGTGATCGACGAGGTTCTTGACCTGATCGGCCTCGAGCTTGGTCTCGGCGAAGACATCGGAATTACCGATGGTGACGGTGCCGGCGGCGACAGCGGTCAGGCCCTTGCCCGAACCGTTACCCGAACCGGAGACGGAGACGTCCGGGTTGGCATCCATGAACTTCTCGGCAGCAGCCTCGACGAGAGCCTGGAACGAGGAAGCGCCGTCGTAGGTCACCTCGCCCGAGACGGACTCGGCAGCAGCGGCGCTGCCCTCAGCAGCGGTGTTGGCGGCGTTGGAGCCGCCGCAACCAACGAGACCGAGACCGACGATGCTGGCAAGACCACCAGCGAGGCCGAGGAACTGACGACGAGAATAAGCCTGATCGAGCATGATCTTCCTTTCATACAAGCGACTCGCGGGCACCCTGCCCGCTTTGCTGTTTGGAAAGATACGGTCTCGATCGGGCAGCGCCCGCGTCAGCTGCGCTTTATTACGGGCATCTGATAGACCCTTACCGCAAGCGCGGCTCGGCTTTACAAACGAATAACAAACCCGCCACCAAGCATGACCCGCCTTTTACACCAATAAAAACAAAGTTGCGGTGAAATAGTTCCTGCTTGGCCATCAAATGGCCCATTCTAGGAACTATTCCACCGCAACTTAAAAAGCCCGGACGAAAGGGGTGCTAAGTTGTTAAAACGCCGCAGCCTTAAAGCTCAAGCTCGTTCAAACGTAAGATCGCCACGATATAAATCTTGAGCGCCTGCTTGAGCTGTTCCTCGTTGGCGCACTCGTTGGGACCGTGCATCTGGCCGCCCCACTCGGGCAGCTCCAGACCGGTCTCCTCGGGGCCAAACGAGACGGCGCGGGCAAAGTTGCGCGCGTACGTGCCGCCGCCCATGGCAAAGGGCTCAGCATGCTTGCCCGTAAACTCGTTATAGGTATCAATAAGCGCCTTCACGGCCGGATCGTCGGCAGAGACCGAGAACGGCACCTTCGCACGACCCACACGGCACGTCACGCCAAAACGGCCCACGAGCGGATCGAGCTGCTCGCGGATGGTATCGGCACTCGTGCTGTCGGGGAAGCGCACGTCGATGACCTGCTCAATATGGCCATCCGCCACGCGGATGACGCCAGCGTTGCAGGTAAGCGGGCCAAACGCCGGACTCGTCGCATCGATACCCAGGCCGCGACCATAGGCGTCCGCATGCACAAAGGCCAGGAACTTGACGAACTCGTGCTCGGCAGGCGTCAGCAGGCGCTCGTCGCGTGCACCAAACGCGTCCTCGGCCTCGCGCAGATACGCCACGATCAGCCCGACGGCGTTGATCGTTCCCTCTGGCATCGAGGCATGACCGCCAATGCCGTGGGCGAAAATCTGCGCATGCCCGTTATCAAGCGCCGTGATCTCCAGGCGGTCGGCGTTCTCAACGGGCGCCGGCAGCTCATCGGCGGCAATCGCGAGCTCGCAGATGGACTGCGACGGAATGGCATTGCTCGCCTCGGAGCCGCTCCACGACACGATGCGCCCGCCGTCGATCTTGGGACTCACGAACGTCGCCCCAAACTGGCCCTTCTCGGCATTGCAGACCGGAAACTCGGCATCGGGCGTAAACAGAAAGTCGGGGTTCGCGTGGTTCTCCAGATAATGGTGAACGTCGGACATGCCCACTTCCTCATCGCAGCCCAGCAGCGCGCGGAAAGTATAGCGCGGGGTAATGCCGTGCTTGAGCAGATAGGCGCCGGCGTAGAGTGACAGCACCGCCGGACCCTTGTCGTCGATAACGCCGCGGCCGAGCAGCCAGCCCTCGCGACGCTCCAGCGCAAACGGGTCGGTGTTCCAGCCCGGGCCGGCGGGCACCACGTCCACGTGGCAGATGGTCGCGAGCTGCTTGTCGCCGCGGCCAGGGATATCGGCAATGCCCACATAGCCCTCGTCGTCGCTCGTCTGATAGCCAAGCTTCTGCGCGATGCCGAGCGCACAGTCGAGCGCGTCACGGACCGGGCGGCCAAACGGCGCGCCGGGCTCTGCATCGGCAGAAACTGCCACGGACGGATAGCTCACCAGCTGCTCGATATCGGCGACGACATCTTCCCAGACCTCGTCGACATACTCAGCGACGCTCTGCTCCACCTGATTCATAGACTGCCTCCTTACCAATGAGCGGCAAGCGTACCCGCCCCTCACATTTAGTTCCTAGATAGAGAAAAGTTTAGCAAGCTCGGCCACCGAGTGCACCACTGCATCGGCACCCGCCGCCTCATGCTCACCCGGCGCCGCCGCGCCCGAATAGATGCCGATGCACGGCACGCTCATCGCGTGCGCGCCCTCGACGTCGTTAAAGCGATCGCCGATCATCACGGCATCGTCCGCCGTCGCGCCGAGCGCCGCCAGGGCATCGCGAACCGAATCGGCCTTGGTCTCGCGCCCCTGCGGCGGATTCATGCCAACCACGGCTTCGAACTGAGAAAGACCAAGCTCATGCACCATGTCGATGCATTTGGCCTCCATGCGTGACGTCGCCACGGCCATACGCTTGCCCCGGGCGGCCAACTCATCCAGCAGCTCGGGAATCCCATCGAACACGGGGTACTCCTCCGGTCCCAGCTCATCAAAAAAGGCGCGGTACTCGTCGGCCACCACAAGCGACTCCTCGCGGGAAAAGCCGTAAAAGTCGTGAAAGCTCTTCCACAGGGGCGGCCCGATCATGCGGCGCAGATCACCCATCTGCGTCTCCGAAAACCCGCGCGCAGCCAGCGTCTTGCGCGTCGAGGTCATCACTGCCCGACCCGTATCGGCCACCGTGCCGTCAAAATCGAACAGCACAACCGGCCGCTCGCAAAGTTGCAATGCCGCCATCGGCACCCTTCTTCCCCAGTTGATGATTTCCACACCACCGCTTCAAACTGTTGACTATTCAACAATTGAACCTAGCAATGTAGAGCAACTCCACTATACTTGTCGCACTTTGCTTTCAGAAGGCGGCGCTGCCGCGCCCCAACGAAAGGTGCAATTATGTCTTTTGCCATCATAACCGACTCCACGTCGGACATCTCCCCCGCCCGTGCCCAAGAGCTCGGCATTTACGTGATTCCGCTGCATGTGATTATCGAGGGCGAGGACCTGCTCGACCAGGTGCAGATTACCGCCGAGGAATACGTCGCCCGCATGGCTGGCTCCGAGCAGCTGCCGCACACCTCGCAGCCGAGCGCCGGCGAGTTCAAGGCGCTGTTTGACCGCGTACGCGCCGATGGCCACGACAGCGCGATCTTTATCTCGCTGTGCAGCGAGTGGTCCGCCTGCTATTCCAACGCATGCCTGGTCGCCGAGACCCACGAGCTCGACGTGCGCTGCATCGATTCGCGCACCGGCTCGGGCGCCGAGGGCCTGCTGGTGGAGTACGCGCTGGCTATGCGCGAGGACGGCCGCAGCCTGGACGAGACCGAGGCGCAGATCCGCGCGGCCCTGCCCGACGCCCACCTGCTGCTGATTCCCCGCACGCTCGAGAACCTCGTTAAGAACGGCCGCGCGCCCAAGCTTGCCGGCCAGCTCACGCAGATGCTCAACATTCGCCTGGCCGTTTCGCCGGAGTGGAAATCGGGCGAGATCAAGGCCATCAAAAAGGGCCGCGGCGCCAAGCGCATCGTCGCCAACACCATGGCAGATTGCCTCGCGTTTTTGGACGAGCACCCGGGCTCAAGCGTGCGTGTGCTCACGACCGGCGCCGCCGAGGAGCAGGAACTTGTCAACGAGGCACTCGCGGGCCAGGATTACGTAGACGCCGGCACCGGCCCCATCGGCTGCACCATCGCAACCCACGTAGGCGTCGACGCCATCGCCATCAGCTACTGCCCCCGCTACCAGCCAACTCGCTAGGGACACCCATATCAGTTGCGGTGAAATAGGGACTGTTTTTGGCTTACCAGCCGCAAATCAATCCCTATTCCACCGCAACTTAGAAGCAGTTCATTTGGGACGGGGCTAAAAAGACTGATATCAAACGTTTCAGACCAGTCTTTTTAGCCCCATTACAGTTTGAGTCGTCCGAAAGGGCGGCTCTTTTCCGTTGCACGG
>NZ_QSBB01000050.1:0-10475 GCF_003465595.1 Collinsella sp. AF05-9 | reverse complement strand
GCGGAAACGCGGGGCCCGTTCAGGCTGTTGCGTTGAGATTGAAAATCAACCAAAGAGTTTTTCGAGACCATTTCGAGCAATTCCCACCGGTTTCATAGGAGTAAACTTGCCCCACTGCAAATGCTCGAAAGGACAAGCATGAAAGAACTCTCCAACCGTACGGCAACGTTTACCGATTCGGTCATCCGCCGCATGACGCGCATCTCCAATAAGTATGGCGCCGTCAACCTGTCGCAGGGCTTCCCCGACTTCGATCCCCCGGCGCAGCTGCTCAACAGCCTGAGCGCCATCGCCAGCGACCCCAAGCCGCTCTATCACCAGTACTCCATCACCTGGGGCTCCCAGGCCATGCGTGAGGCGCTTGCCGCCAAGCAGGAGCACTTTATGGGCATGCCGATCAACCCCAACGAGAACATCGTGGTCACCTGCGGCTCCACCGAGGCCATGATGGCCGCCATGATGACGGTCACAAACCCCGGCGACAAGGTCGTCATCTTCTCGCCATTCTACGAGAACTACGGCGCCGACACGATCCTCTCGGGTGCCGAGCCCATCTACGTGCCGCTTAACCCACCTGCGTTCGACTTTGACCGCGAGACACTCGAGGCGGCCTTCCGCGACAACGATCCCAAGGCCATCGTCCTGTGCAACCCTTCCAACCCCTGCGGCAAGGTCTTTACGCGCGAGGAGCTCACCTTAATCGCCGACCTCTGCAAAAAGTACGACGCCTACTGCATTACCGACGAGGTATACGAGCACATCGTCTACGCGCCCCACGAGCACGTCTATATGGCCACGCTGCCCGGCATGTTCGATCGAACCATCAGCTGCAGCTCGCTGTCCAAGACCTACTCCATCACCGGCTGGCGTCTGGGCTACACCATCGCCCCGGCCCAGATCACCGAGCGCATTAAAAAGGTCCACGACTTCCTCACCGTGGGTGCTGCCGCTCCCCTGCAGGAAGCTGTCGTCACCGCCCTCAAATTCGACGACAGCTATTACCAGGAGGTCCTCGACCTCTACACCGCCAAGCGCGACCTATTCTGTCAGGGGCTCGATAGCATCGGTCTTGAGCACAACGTGCCGCAGGGCGCCTACTATGTGATGATGGATATCTCGGAGTTTGGCTATGACAGCGACCTCGACTTCTGTGAGGATTTGGCCTCCAAGGTGGGCGTGGGCGCCGTTCCGGGCTCGAGCTTCTTCCGCGAGCCCGTCAACCATCTGATTCGTTTCCACTTTGCCAAGCGAGACGAGACGCTCAACGCTGCGCTTGAGAACCTCAAGTCGCTACGTGATAAAATCAACCCGCGCGGGTAAGGACGGTCAGTAACTAAAGGCACTAAAGAAACCTCGTGAACCCGTTGGGCCATGAGGTTTCTTTTTATAGCGACCTCATTTATTTTTTAGAGCGCTATACTTTAGTCACGGAGCAACTCGTCCAGAGAGGAATACTATGGCAGAGCAGCAGCTTATCGGAGCGCTCGAGGCCGGCGGCACCAAGATGGTCTGCGCCACGGGCTATGCAGACGGCACGGTCCTGGAACGCGAGCAGATTGCGACCACGACCCCGCAGGAGACCGTTGAGGCCGTCAACGCATGGTTTGCCGACAAGGACATCGCCGCGCTGGGCATCGGCGCCTTTGGCCCCACCGCAGTCAACCCTGCCTCGTCCCAATACGGCAAGATCCTGGAGACGCCCAAAACGGCATGGCGCTACTTTGACCTGCTGGGCACCATCCAAAACGAGCTCAATATTCCCTGCGGCTACGACACCGACGTCAACGTCGCCTGCCTGGGCGAGGTCACCTTTGGTTGCGCCCAGGGCCTCACTGACGTGGTGTATCTGACCATCGGTACCGGCGTGGGCGCCGGCGTGCTCTCGGGCGGTAAGCTCGTGCACGGCATGATGCATCCCGAGGCCGGTCACATCCTGGTCACGCGCGACCCGCGCGACACCATCGGCGAGCACAGCGGCTGCCCCTTCCACGACAACTGCCTCGAGGGCCTCATCGCCGGTCCCGGCGTCAAAAAGCGCTGGGGTGGCAAGAGCGCCGGAGAGATGGCCGATGACCCGGAGGCCATGGACCTGCTCGCCGGCTATCTGGCGCAGGCGCTCATGACCTACATCCTGTGCTACGCACCGCAAAAGATCGTCATCGGTGGCGGCGTGGCCGACCACACCCCCATCGTGCCGCTCGCGCGCAAGAAGTGCGCCGAGATGCTCAACGGCTACATCGTCACGCCCGAGATGGCCGACATTGATAGCTATATCGTCAACAACAGCCTCGAGGGCAAACAGGGCATTATGGGCTGCCTGGCCCTGGGCGCTCAGGCGCTTCAGTAGCAGACGCACCCACAGGGCGTGGCGCGCCCGGCAAATCCGACCTACGGAACGACGCCACCACGCCTCATATAAGCCCTCAAATAAAAAAGGCCGCCTAGGACCAAACAATACGTCCTAGGCGGCTTTTTTGGCGCGCATCAGCGGCCGTAAGAGATATCGGAGCACAACGCCCGTTGCCGCACCACAGCAGTCGATCATCACATCGGTGATCATGCCGGCGCGTCCCGGCACAAAGAGCTGAATCGTCTCGTCGATCGAGGGAATCAGCAGCAGGAACACCGCCGTGGGCAGCAGCACGTCAAAGGTGCGCCGGCCCTCAAAATCAAAGGCGTGCGTTGCCAAGATACCGAGCACCATATACTCGGTAAAATGCGCGCACTTGCGAACAACAAAATTGGTCACCCATGCATATGGAAGTCCCACGCCGTGCAGGAAACCGCGGATAGCTTCCATGACCGTTAGGCTCAGCGAGCCCGACCCCGAGCCGGGAACCAGCGAATTGCCCCAGATCAAGAGCGCCATCAGGCAGGTCACGACCGCCCATTTTCGATTGATCTTAACCATGCAGAAGTTATGCCTCCGCGCGGAGCGGCGCGAAGCTGGCGGTACCGCCCTCGATAACGCTCAGATAGGCACGGCCCGTACGCTTGGCGGTAGAGGACTGCAGGCGCTCGATCTCTTCCTCGAGGATCTGATTGACGCGCTCGTGACGACGATTTTCCATAATGCCGGCGGCAATAGCCTCGGCTCGCTCGATGCTCTCACGCGAGATGCGGGCAGTATCCTCGGGGAACACAGCGCTGTGACGGCCAACATAGGCGGGGGCAGCAGGCTGAGGGGCAGTGACGGGAGCGGGGGCTGCAACAGGAGCAGGCTCGTCAATCTCATCCAGAATCGCGGTGGCGGCGGCCCACATGTCCTCGTGGCCTGAGTAATCGGCCATAGGGACATCAACCTCGAGCGAAGCGTCCGGAAGGTCGCCGGTGTCGATGCGATCTTGGGCATCAATCGATGCGGTGATGGCTGCAGGCTCATCGAGGTCATCGAGATCGATGTCCGCGACACCGGAGATGATAGGCATGCTGGCGATGCTTGCGTTGTACGGCGCAGCCTCAGCCGCCTGCTGCTGGGCAGGAGCGCCCCAAAGCGAGCTTTCGGCGGCGCGGCGGGCGGCAACGGCCTCCTCGTCCGCGGTCATGGCTTCATCAACGTACGAATTATCGGCAGAAGCGTTCGCGTCCGCCGAGGTAGCGCTGTAGGCGTTATTGGCTGCCGCGTTGGCGACGAGTGCCACGAAAGCCGCCGTGCTGCCCGCAGGGGCGGCCTGGGAGCCAGACACGGCGCGTGCCGCGGCGGCGATGTCGTCGCGATTGAAGGAACCGGACTGCCCGCCGTTGGTGAGCTCGTCGATGGCGACTTGATAGACGTCGCGCGAGTGTGCAGGGTCGCAGCTCACCGGCGAATCGTCGTCGAGCATACTGTCGATCATAGACCAAGCCTCGTCCTCGTCCATAGCATCTGCGGCTCGAGCGATGGTAGGGACACCATCATCGGCATGACGGCGCTGGAACGCACCAGTCAGGCCGGAAAGGAATGCCGAGGTAGACTGCTCCGACTGAGCCTGAGAAGCAGAAGTCGCAGCGTAAGGAGTCGCATCCTGCTGCTGAGCTGGAATCGAGGCGGTCTTGAACTCGCTTTGATGCTGATTGAGATTGGCGGCACCGCCCATGGCATCGGGCTGGAACAGACGCTCTTCACGCTGCGCACGATACTCGGAGATACCCAGCGAGGCGGCATAGATGCCCACGCCCGCCACCGCGCCCACGGCGAAGGGAACCGCACCCGCCACGACCGTCTCGTTCACCGACGAAAACGGCAGCGTCGCGGCATACATAACCACGGGAGCGGCAAGGCCGATCCCGCACGAAAGTCCGGCAAGGACTGCTCGTTGTGTTGCATCAGAAGAAGCCATGAGCTCTCCCCATCTTCCAGCACCCAAATCGCATCATTCAGTTGGCTGCGCGAGAGAAGATGAAGCGGGGCTATGCCCCAAAGCAACGGTATATGGTTCGTTTCATCTGCGTTTTCCGTCGCGAAGCTTAAAAGCTATTATGCGAAACCGCCCTGTCGATTGCAAGCGACGATGTCGGATTGAAACGGGAAACCTGCTGCTCGTCGGTCTTACGGTCAAAAATAAGCGCGGAGCGGCGCTATGGAAAAGGGCCGAGGCTCAAAGCCCCGACCCTTTATCGCATTGATGACTATCGCTGCGCGTGGATGACAACCTAGAACGTCTGCTCGTAGTCGCTGTGTTTTTTGGCCGAACGCACCAGGAACTCCTGGTTGGTGTTGGTGCCCTTAAGACCCTTGATAAACGATGCGGCCGCGCGCTCGGTGTTGTTCATGCCGGCAAGAATGCGACGCAGACCAAAGACAAACGGGCGCATCTGCTCGTCGACCAACAGGTCCTCGTTACGCGTACCGGAGGCAACGGGGTCGATAGCCGGGAAGATGCGGCGGTCGGCCAGGTCGCGGTCGAGCTTAAGCTCCATGTTGCCGGTGCCCTTGAACTCCTCGAAAATGACCTCGTCCATCTTGGAACCGGTGTCGATGAGGGCAGAGGCCAGGATGGTGAGCGAGCCGCCGTTCTCGATATTGCGGGCTGCACCCAGGAAGCGCTTGGGCGGATACAGTGCCGCCGAATCGACGCCGCCCGAAAGGATGCGGCCTGAGGCGGGCGCCGCCAAGTTGTAGGCGCGGGCGAGGCGCGTGATGGAGTCGAGCACCACCACGACGTCGCCACCCAGCTCTACGATGCGCTTGGCGCGCTCGATGACGAGCTCTGCCACGCGAGTGTGGTTGTCGGCAGGCATATCGAAGGTCGACGCCACAACCTCACCCTTGATGGAACGCTGCATATCGGTGACCTCTTCGGGGCGCTCGTCGACGAGCAGGCAGATGAGGTGCACCTCGGGGTTGTTAATCGAGATGGACTGGCAGATCTTCTTGAGGATCGTGGTCTTGCCGGCCTTGGGCGGGGACACGATCAGGCCGCGCTGGCCCTTGCCAATCGGCGACACGATGTCGATGGCGCGACCGGTGATGGAATCCTTGCCGTGCTCCATGCGCAGCGGCTCATTGGGATAGACCGGGGTAAGGTCGCCGAACTTGGGGCGGTTGCGAATCTGCTCGGGGTCCAGACCGTTGACGGTCGTGATTTTGGCGAGGCCGGCGCGCTTGTCGCCGCCGCGCGAAGGACGCAGCGAGCCCTCGATGACGTCGCCCGTGCGCAGGCGCGCGGAGCGGATGAGGTAGGCGGGCACGAAGGCGTCGTCGTTGGACTTCATGTAGCCATGGGCGTGGATGATGCCGGAGCTGTCCGGGCGAATCTGCAGAATGCCCTTGATGTCGCGGAAGCCCTCGGCCTTCGCGGCGGTGACGTAGATCTCCTCGACGAGCTCGGCTTTCTTCTTGCCGGTCGTCTCGATCTCGAACTCCTTGGCCTTCTCGCGAAGTTCGGCGACCTTCATGGCAGCGAGCTCCTCGCGCGAAAGCGTGGGCTCGGTGGGAGCGGCATTACGCTCCTTGTTGCGTTGCTTGCGATCGCGCTGGCGGTTGCGACGGTCGTTGTTGCGCTCGTCCTTGCGCTCGTTGCGCTCCTCGTTGCGCTTGTGCTGGCGACGGTTGGGGCGAGCGCCGTCTTCGCCCTCGGCGGGGGCGGCACCATCGGTTGCGGTGGTGTCAACATTGGCCGCAGCGGCGTCATTGGCCTCGGCGCCGGAATCGACCTGCGCTTCGACATCAGCATGCTGCTCGGCGGCCTTGGCCTTAACGGACTTCTTGCGACCGCGCTTGGGCTTCTCGGATGCAGGCTGTTCGACGTCCTGGGGCTCGACGGCATCAGTCGATGCATCGGCGGTCGTCTCGGCGGAATCCTCGGACGCACCCTTCTTGGCAGCCTTAGCCTTGGACGTGCGCTTAGCAGCAGTGCGACGGCTGCGACCGGGACGGACGTCGGCGGGCTCGGCATCGGCAGAAACGGCCTCGGAAGTCGTAGCATCCTGGACGGGTTCATCGGCAGCAGTTGAGGACTTGGCGGTCGCCGCAGCATCCCGAGCGGCGGCGGCTGCGGCTGCGGCCTTCTCGGCCTCGACAAAGGCCTTGGGCTTGCGACCGCGACGGTGCGGGCGCAAAGCCGGATCGACAACGGGAACTTCGCTGGCCTCGACAGGCGCAGCGGGCTCAACAGGCGATGTGCCCTCCCCTGCCGCGGAACGGACCGAAGCCTCAGTGAGCTCGGGGGTTACCTGTTCAGCAACTTGCTCGGCCTTAGCAGCCGTGCGGCGGCGTGTGCGCGGTGCCGGCTTCTCGGTCGGCAGGTCGGCGGCAGGGGTCTCGATGGCGGCAGGCGTCTCGGGCACAGACGGAGCTGCAAGCTCGGTCAGAGCCGCGGCCTCGCGCTCGGCAGCACGACGGCGGGCGCGCACCACCTGAGCCTCGCTAATCTGCGCCAACGCACGTGCCTGCGCGACCTCATCGGAAATCGGCGCCGAGGAGTCAGCTGCAACGGTGCGCTTGGCGCGCGTCGTGCGCGTGGTACGGCGCTTGGGCTTGGTGACCTCCTCGCCGTCAGCGGCAGGCTTGGCCGTGCGGCGCGCGAGCTTGGGCTTTGCCGGAGCAGCCTCCTCACCAGTTGCAGGCGCAGGCGTCGAAGCAGCCTTAGGCGTCTCGGGAGCCGAGGCTTGCGCGGGCGCCGCGACCTGGTCCGACGCAACCGGTGCAGCGGGAGCGGCTTGCGTCGTCGTTATTTCGTTTTCTTGCTGTTGATCAGACACAGTGTTTGCTCAACTTTCTTTTCAAGCCCTGTGATCACATGCTCCCTGCATAAACCTTCAGGGCGGCTAAACAGTCTAGTTCCGTTCAAAACGACGGACATCATTGATCTGTATCGAGATGATTGCGTCAACTACGCAGCGTTAGTGTAACACAACCGCCGCCACCTGCAACTTAGTCATTGGGGGCGTTCTTAAACGACTAGTCAAAAGGGACACTCTTTGGTCTACCACCCACAAATCAGACTGCCTCCGCCAAAACTATGGCGGTTTACTACGACGAATCGATCAACCGCGACCACTCCGAAACATGTTGAACTAAAACCGCAGGTAGATGCCTTGCGCTTTTTTGCGAAAAGCCGGCGTGGTTGGAAATTCCCAATTCATCGTAGTAAACCGGCATAGTTTCGTATTTCCAGCAGTTCCAAATTCGTCAATACGTCGGCATTTGCGAAAAAAGCCCGACCTCCGTGGGAGATCGGGCTTATAGGGCTCAGTTAAACCAAACCTACACGGTCAAATGACCCGCAGGTTACATCTGCTCGGGCGCGGAAACGCCAACGAGGGTGAGCACCAGGGCGAGCGTCACGCGGACGGCATCGCAAGCGGCCAGACGGGCACGCGAAAGCTCGGGGTCGACGGGACGGCCCTCGCTCGGCAGCACCTGGCAGGCAGCGTAGAAGCTGTGGAAGTCACCGGCGAGTTCCTCGGCAAAGTGGGTCAGACGGAACGGGGCGCGATCGCGAGCACAGCTGGCGATCAGGTCGGTGAGCTCGTTGAGCTTGCGCGAAAGGGCGAGCTCGGTCGGGTCGGTCAGCAGCGAGTAATCGACGTTCTCACCGATGGCCTTGGCGGCAACGGCCTTCATGCCCATCTCGTCGGCCTGCTCGGCGGTAACGTCGGCGGCACGGCGCAGGATGGAGCACACGCGGGCGTGAGCATACTGCACGTAATAGACCGGGTTGGAGTTGTCGCGCTTCTTAACGGCCTCGATGTCGAAGTCGACCATCTGGTTGGAGCTCTTGGAGATGAGCGTGTAGCGAGCGGCATCGGAGCCAACCTCGTCGACGAGCTCCTGAAGGGTCACCATGGTGCCCTTGCGCTTGGACATACGGACGGGCTTGCCGTTACGCAGCAGGTTGACGAGCTGGCCCAGTAGAACCTCGAACTTGCCGGGGTAACCCAGAGCGTCGCAGACGCAGCGGACGCGCTCGATGTAACCGTGGTGGTCGGCGCCCCAGATGTCGATGACGTGGTCGACGCGCTGGAACTTATCCCAGTGATAGGCGACGTCGGAGGCGAAGTAGGTGTACTCGCCGTCGGACTTGATCAGGACGCGGTCCTTGTCGTCGCCCAGATCGGTGGAGCGGAACCACAGGGCGCCGTCCTTGGTGTAGAGGTAGCCCATCTTGTCGAGCTTCTCAAAAGCGCGGTCGACGGCGGAGGTGCCGGCGGTCTCGCCCTCGGTGTCCTTCACATACAGCGAGCGCTCGGAGTACCAACGGTCAAAGTCGCAGTTGACGGCGTGGCAGAGGTCGCGCATGTTGTCGACCATCTTCACGTAGCCGCGCTCACGGAAGCTCTCCATACGCTCCTGCGGATCGGCGTCGACCCACTTGTCGCCGTCGGTGCGCCAGAACTCGGCGGCCTCGTCGATGATGTAGTCGCCGCCGTAAGAGTCCTTGCCCAAGGTCTCGGCAAAGTTGTCCTGATACGGATGGGTCTCGGGGTGCTCGTCGTTCTCGTCGGCAACAAAGGCGTCACGGTCGGCGATCAGCAGCTTGTGAGCCTCGTCGATATCAACGCCCTGCTTGGCGATGATGTCGGCAAGCTGCATATAGCGCGTGCTGATGGAGTTGCCGAAGGTGTTCATCTGAGAGCCGTGGTCATTGATGTAGAACTCACGCTGGATCTCATAGCCGGCGTGGTCCATAACGCGGCAGAGCGAATCGCCCAGCGCGGCCCAGCGGCCGTGGCCGATGTGCATGGGGCCGACGGGGTTGGCGGAAACGAACTCGACCTGGGTCTTCAGGCCACCACCGACGTTGGACTTAGCGAAGTCCATGCCCTTCTCGCGAGCCTCGCCAAAGATGGCATTCTTGACGGCAACGGAGAGGTAGAAGTTGATGAAGCCGGGGCCTGCGATCTCGACCTTCTCGATCGCGGGGTCCTCGGGCATATGGGCAACGATGACCTCGGCGATCTTGCGCGGGGCGCAGTGGGCCAGCTTGGCGGACTTCAGGGCCATGGTAGAGGTCCACTCGCCATGAGAAGTGTCAGCCGGTCGCTCGATAGCGCAATCGTCAAGTTCAAATGCGGAAAGGTCGCCGGCCTCCTGGGCCGCAGCAAGCGCAGCGCGTACCAGCTCTTCAATCTTCTCGGGCATAGATCCTCCTTGTGTTAAAGCCCCCGAGCTCTTGGTCACTCGTAGGGCAAAAGCCAGAGTTTGTAGCACTCTATCACAAGCGAGGGGCACTGTCGCAGGGTAAAGCCAATCGAAATTGCATATGCACAAAATTGACTACAGCTTGTATGGACTCACTCAAAGATGCCGGTCTGCCTGCAGATTATGCACGCGTTGAAAATGCATAAAGGTGTGAATGAGCTGTGTCTTTTATCGAATACTCTTACCTATCGGAGTTGTGTGCTTTTCCTGCATAAAGTAAGGGTTTCCGCACGTCAGCGTGGTATTCTAGACATACGCTAATTCGTATAAGTTGGAGGTAGCATGTTCTCAATCGGTCAACACGTCATTCATCCGGGTCAGGGAGTCTGCACCGTCGTCGGTTTTAGGGACGACACACCGCAGCCCATGCTGCTACTCGAGACCAAGCAGGGACATGCGCAGACGATCCTTATGTACCCCGTGGCGCAGGCCGACCGTTTGCACGCTGCCATCTCGCAGCAAGATGCCGAGCATCTGCTGAGCCACTATGACGAGCTGGAGTGCGACACCTTTACCGAGCGCAACAGCTCGCTTGAAGAGACGCACTTTAAGCAGCAGCTCAAGCTGGGCGCGCCCGAGACGGTCCGCGTGGCAAAGACCATGATGCACCGCATTCGCCAGGCCGAGGAAGCCGATAAAAAGCCCAGCTCTTACTATATGCGTGTACTCAAGGAAGCCAAGCGCCGCTCCATCGAGGAGTTCGCCGTGGCATTGGGCGTCACCGAGGAGGCCGCCGAAGCCCGCCTAGCCCAAGCCGCCCTCAACTAACCCATCCGAGCCAAAAACCACCACAAAGGGGACAGTGAACTGCCTCCCATTTCTTGGACATCGGGAAATGGGAGGTTTTCCA